>NZ_NOXZ01000063.1:0-507 GCF_002258225.1 Rhodococcus sp. RS1C4
CTTGGGCACAAAAAACAGGCCATACTAGTGGAAGATTTATTTGGAGTATCATCAAATAATAAAAGGCATACCAGAGAGGCGAATTCGTCTCTCTTTTTTTGTTCTTTTTTGCGGTTTCTTTTCGGTGTGGAATATTCAAACGGATGATAATATATGTAATTATAGGGAAAATAAAGGAATGGATAGGGGGAGGTTTGTTTGGGAGAAAAAGTAGCAAGCCCATTTGTTGCTAAAATGATCGGTGATTGGTACGGATATATAAAGAAACAGGACATTCTAAAGGCTGAAAATAAGAGAAAAGAGATCGTAATAGCCTTTGAAAATATGGAAGAAGATCAAAATGTCTTATTATACTTTAACTTGATTGATTCCAGATACAAAATGTTGGCACAGGAGTTTGAGGGATCAAAAGATATATTGAAGCAAATAGACATTGAAGAGAAGCAGAAAACGGATGACATGATTCAGTATTATTATTTCTTCTTCAATGGCATGTATGAGTTTTAT
>NZ_NOXZ01000067.1:0-503 GCF_002258225.1 Rhodococcus sp. RS1C4
CGGCACCACCCTCGACACACTCATCCGCAACCGAACCACCCATACCCCGAACGCCATCGCCGTCACCGACGACTCGAGACAGCAATGGACGTACACAACACTCGATTCCCGCGCAAACGCACTGGCACACATACTGATCGAACGTGGCGTTCACGTCGGCGACCGCGTCGCAGTCATGCTCCCCCGCAGCGTCGACCTGGTCACCGCACTCCTGGCCGTGATCCGGGTCGGCGCCGCCTACGTCCCCATCGACCCCGACTACCCGAGTGAGCGGATCGGGCACATCCTCGACGACTCCGCACCCTCACTCCTGATTACCACCACCGAAATCCGAACGAACACACGCGCAACGAACGAGCTACACCTCGACAACCCCGACATCGCCGCACGCCTCGACACCGGACACACCACCGCACCGACACTCGATCGCCCACTGACCCCCGCCGACACCGCCTACGTCATCTTCACCTCCGGCACCACCGGACGCCCCAAAGGCGTCATGC
>NZ_NOXZ01000078.1:0-503 GCF_002258225.1 Rhodococcus sp. RS1C4
TCCCCGTAGCCCCGGTAGGGCCGGTTAATCCGGTGATCCCTGTGGCGCCGGTAGGACCTGTTGAACCAGTAATCCCTGTAGCGCCGGTAGGACCTGTTGGTCCAGTGCTACCAGTGGCACCCGTATCACCAGTTGATCCAGTAATCCCCGTCGCACCCGTATCACCAGTTGATCCGGTAATCCCTGTAGCGCCGGTAGGTCCAGTTGATCCGGTAATCCCTGTAGCGCCGGTAGGTCCAGTTGATCCAGTAATCCCTGTAGCCCCAGTAGGTCCAGTTGAACCAGTAATCCCTGTAGCGCCGGTAGGACCTGTTGGTCCAGTGCTGCCTGTAGCACCCGTATCACCAGTAGCCCCAGTGATCCCAGTTGCACCAGTAGGACCTGTTGATCCAGTGCTCCCCGTAGCCCCGGTAGGGCCGGTTAATCCGGTGATCCCTGTGGCGCCGGTAGGACCTGTTGAACCAGTAATCCCTGTAGCGCCGGTAGGACCTGTTGGTCCAGTG
>NZ_NOXZ01000024.1:0-7574 GCF_002258225.1 Rhodococcus sp. RS1C4
GCGCTCGAACAGGTCGATACTGACATCTGTGTCGGACTTCATGAGTGCGTCGGCGGCGTAGATGCCTGCGGGTCCGGCGCCGACGATGGCGACGCGGAGAGGTCTTGTTTCGTTCATCCCCTAATCGTAGTTATCATGCGCATAGATGCAACACCCATTTGTTCAGCCAGCCAGCTGCGCCACGACGAAGAAGTTGTCTCCCGTCGGTTCGCCATTGCGTACGTCGCAGTTGGCGAGGATCAGTCGGCCGGGGACCTGCGCTCGCAGGTCGTTGTCGGCCAGGAGGGAGCCCTTCGGCAGGGGCCCGACCGATTCGACGCCGTATTCGAGAGTGCCGGTCGCTGTGCGCACTACGACGATGTCGCCGACCTGCGCCACTCCGAGTGACCGAAACGGTGCGTCCCGCGTCGAGTAGTTGTGGCCCACCACGACCACTGTCTGCTCAGTGTCGGTTCCGGGTAGCCCGCTCTCGGCCCACCACGCGGGTCGCTCGTCCACGGGGTTGAGTACTTGCGACGAGTCGCGGTACAGGCCGTCGGGATTGACCGTGCTGCTCATGTAGGTCTGCGACTCGGCGGATCGTAGCTCGATCCACTCCGGTTGCGCGGGAGCAACCGGAGACGGTGGAGCCGCAGAAATCTGCGCCTCCACCGCCGACCGATCGGGCGGTGTCACACTGGCCGGCTCCGACTGCGCACAGCCGGTCAGTGTGACACCCAGAGCGATCGCGACTGCGAACTTACGCAGATGCATCGGTCGAGTTGCGACGACGCAGGTAGAGCCCGCCACCCACCGCGGCAACAGCGACGACGCCGACGCCGGCCAAGATTGCCGGTGTCGCGGACGAGCTGTCCGAATCGCCCGACGCTTCGGTGGACGAATCGCCCAGTGCCAGATCGACAGCGGGCAGTTCTCCGGCAAGGACGGTGACACCGTCGTCGTCGGTGGTGAAGTAGTCCGCGACCGTGAACGATCCGTCCTCGTTGGACACGCCCACCAGTTCCACACCGGTCTCGTCGACGACCACCGTGGTGTCATCGACCTGGGTCACGGGGACGTCGTCCTTCGTCGTCCCGCCGATGTTGATGGTCCAGCTGAATTTCGGTCCGCTCGCTGCCAATTCAGCTGCCTTGGCCTTCAGATCGGCTTCGGCCTTGGTCGCTGCATCCGCTGCCGTCTTGGCCTCGGCCGCTGCGGTCTGCGCAGCCTTCACGTCCGCTGCTGCGGTGTCGGACGCGGCCTGAGCTGCCGTCAGATCGGCTTCGGTCCGCGTCACGTCGGCTTCCGCGGTGGCCAGTGCCGCATTGGCTTCCTCGACCGCGGCCTCTGCATCGGCGGCGGCCTTTTCGAGCGCTGCGATATCCGCATCCGACGGCGCTGCGTCGAGGTCGGCCTGCGCTTGCGTTGCCGCGGCCGCAGCCGCGGTGGCCTTCTCCTGGGCTGCAGTCGCAGCGGTCCGTGCGTCGGCAGCAGCTTTGTTCGCGGCGGTTGCTGCCTCCGTCGACGTCGCCGCTGCCGCTTCGAGATCCCGTGCATTGGCCTCGGCTGCCGCGGAGACGTCCAGCGCTGTGCGTGCGGCAATGGCCGCCGACAGCGATTCGGCTGCTCTGGCCGCCGCCGCGCGGACAGCGGCACTCACCTTGGCGAGGTTGAGAGTCTTGAACGAATCCTGCACTGCGACGATCGAATCCTGCAGCGCCGTGGCAGCTGCTTCGGCATCGGCAGACGCGGTGGCAGCAAGCTCGGCCTTGGCGGTCGCGTCGGCACGTGCTGCCGCTGCGGCCTCCACCGCTTCCGGGTCACCGGCACCGGCCGCTTCGGCTTCCAACCGGTCTGCCTCGGCGAGGGCTGTGGCTGCGGCAGTGTCGGCGTCGGTCTTGGCCTGTGCAGCCGCAGTATTCGCTGCTTCGAGAGCTGCGGTGTCGGCCTTGGCCTTGTTCACCGCTCCGACGGCAGCGATGCGGTCCAGTTCGGCGGCTGTTGCGTCGGCGTCGGCCTTCTTGGCCTTCACCACCGCGTCCGCCGCAGCGAGCTCTGCCTTGGTGACCGCGGTACTTGCCGCGGCATCTGCGGCGACGGCTGCATCGAGACGAGCCTGCGCCGCGGTGGATGCCTCCGCAGCGGCTTTGCTCTTGGCCTCGGCGTCCGCGAGCGCTTGCTTCTCGGCGTCGCTGAGCTGCGGGACGATGTCGACGTTGATCGTCGCCGTGCCGTCGTCGTTGAACACGACCCCGCCCGTTACCTGGGGGAGAGGTCGATCGGTCGACGGTGCTTCGGGGGCAGGCACCGCTGCTGCCGACGCATCACCTGCGCCGGGTGCAGGAACATCCGCAGGCGGTTGCACGAGTGCATCTCCCGACGGCGTGGTTGCTTCCCCGGTGGGCGCCTGCTCGTCGGCCGGCGGATCGGTAGGTGCCTGCTCGGCGACGCTGTTCGACGGTGGCGGAGTCTCCTCCTGTGCTGCGGCAATTCCTGGTGCAGCCAGTGCGAAGGAGAGTGCGACGGCGGCTCCGGCGGCGGCGATGCGAGTCCTCCGCGAACGGGCGATCGACTTCTGTGACATGGATGTTCAAGCCCTTCGGTCCTGGTGGCCGGAGCCACCGACACCTCCGTCCCGATCCGGAAATGCTTTTAGTGAGGCACACGTACTTGTGCTTCATGGACCGTAACGGACCGAAAGGTCTCTCAGGGTTTACCAAGGAATTGGTTATGCAACTGTTACTGATGGTGTTGGTGTGACGAAAGTAAACACCAGCGGGAGAAATCTCAGTCGCCGACGGTGACTGCCCGGGCCTCGTCGACACTGTGAGGTGCGGGGTCGTGATCGTCGACGTGGGCGAGGACCTTGCGGCCGGTCGACAGGACGACGATCGCCAGCAGGGTGCAGACCGCGCCGACCCAGAACGGGACATGAGCGTTGCTCTCGCCCAGCTTGCCCGCGAGGTACGGTGCTGCCGCGCCGCCCACGAAGCGGACGAAGCTGTAGGCCGCCGAGGCGGTCGAGCGCTCCACGGGTGCGGAGATCATCACGGTTTCGGTGATGAGCGTGTTGTTCACGCCGAGGAACAGTCCGGCGACGACGGTGCCGACGATCAGTACCGTCTTGTTCTCGGTGAACAGGGCCATCACTCCGAGGTCGACGGCAAAGAGGAGCAGCGAAAGCATCATCATGTTCAGAGTTCCGTACGCGCGCTGCAACTTCGGGGCGAGGAACACCGATGCCACGGCGAGGCACAGGCCCCAGCCGAAGAAGATGAAACCGATGCTGTACGTGCCCATGTCGAGCGGAAACGGGGTGTAGGCGAGGAGGGTGAAGAAACCGTAGTTGTACAGAAGTGCGGTGATGCCGACGGTGAGCAGTCCGCGGTGGCGAAGTGCACGGAACGGATCGAGTATCGACGTCGTGTGAGCGGGCTTGGGAGTGTCCGGCAGCATGACGATCAACAGAATGAACGCGACGGCCATCAGCGCCGCAACGCCGAAGAACGGTCCACGCCAGGAGAATCCGCCGAGCACACCACCGACGAGCGGTCCCGTTGCGATGCCGATACCCAGCGCTGCTTCGTACAGGATGATCGCGCGCGCGACGCCTCCCGATGCGGCACCGACGATCGTCGACAACGCAGTTGCGATGAACAACGCGTTTCCGAGACCCCAGCCGGCGCGGAACCCGATGATCTCACCGACTGATCCGGAAACTCCTGCGAGAGCAGCGAATACGACGATGATGGCAAGACCGGCCAGCAGTGTCCGTTTCGGGCCGAAGCGGCTGGACACTACGCCGGTGATGAGCATCGCGACGCCGGTGACCAGCATGTAGCTGGTGAACAGCAACGACACCTGGGACGGTGACGCATCGAGTTGTTCGCCGATGGGTTTGAGGATGGGATCGACCAAGCCGATACCCATGAAGGCGATGACACTCGCAAAAGCGACTGCCCACACGGCCTTCGGCTGTTTCAGCAAGCTCTCGGTGTTCGTACTCACGGCTGAGTTCCCCACGACGAGGTTCCTTTCAATCCGTGATCGACGATTTGAGCACGCTGCGAAGCTCGCTCAGTCCGTCGGTCAGTTTCTGTAGTTGCTCCGGGTCCAGTTCGGACAGGTACGGCAGCAGGCCGTCGGCGATCTGGCGTCGTCCGGCGGCCAGCCATTCGGCGCCGGCGTCGGACATCCGGGCGACGACCGCGCGCGAGTCGCTCGGGTCGGTCGTGCGTTCGACGAGCCCGGCTGCGGCGAGCTTTCCCAGCAGCGACGTCGCCGACGGCTGCGAGCAGCGATCGAGGCGAGCGAAGTCGCTGACTCGTAGGGGTTGGTATTCCTCGAGGAGGGACAGCGCTCGCATCCAGGCCTTGGGCCACTCGTCGGAGCCGAAGTGCGCGGCGAGGCGAACGAACCGGGACGATCCCGTGACCAGCTCGGAGAGCAGGTCGCGGAGATGCTGATCGGAAGACGGTTGCTGCACTCCCATAAGCTTACATAAGCTAACTATATTTGCAAACCGGCGATGGAAACGAAAAAGTCCCGGCCGTGTGGCCGGGACTTTCACGTAGGTACGACGTTCAGCTCAGGCTGTTCTCGTCCATGAAGTTCTTGATGGCGAGGTCCCAGTCCGCGTCGCGCTTGTTGTCGAGGCGGAACCGGGTGGCGGAGTAAATGCCGTAGAAAAGGAGTCCGGCCAGGAACAGGCTGCCGATGCCCGTGAAGGCGGCGGCGGCGATGGCGTCGGAATTCGACAGTGGCTGTGATGCTCGGATGCCGTTGTCGTCGACCCAGATATCCACTTCGGTACCCACCGGCGAGCCGCTCACGACGGACACCTGGCCGGTGTGCTCGACGCCCTGGTACGTCCAGGTGGCGTCGACGGTGGAGCTGCTCTGCGAGCTGAAGTCGGACTGAACGAGCGGCGAGGGGGGAGTGACGGACACGGTCTCGGCGGTGACGGCGTGCCGGGTGTACTGCTGCGCGGAGACCTGCTCGTTCTGGAACGACAGCGTCGTCATCGCGAGCCACGCAGCAACGGGAAGCATCAGAATCGTCAGGGTGGTGAGGATGGTCTTCAGCCGTGCCTGGATGCGGTCGGAGCGACGGAGCAGCGGGTTCGAAGCGTAGGCGAGACCTTCCATGGTCGCCCTACGATCATCGGTGTGTTTCCTGCGCATTGTCGTCCCAACGTGTCGAATCGTGTGTTTACCTTCCAACGATGACAAGGTGTACAGCCCTGAATCAAGGCGAAGGGGCCAGCATCACACAATTGGTTAGTTCAACGAATGGTCTGGTCGACGAACTCGGAGTGCCTCGATGAACCGCTCGACGTTGTCCAGAACGGCGTTCGCCTCGGCGTCGGCAGCCACGGTGCTCGGAGCGGTCCTCGGCGCAGACAGACTGCATCGCTTCGCGAAGCCGTTGATCGCTCCATCGCTGATGGCGGGGTTGCCCAAGCCTGCGTCGACGCTGGGTCTGGCGCTCACCGCAGCAACCGGCGGCGACGTTCTTCTACTCGACCCGGACGACGATTCGCGGATCCTGCACGGCGCGGCCTCGTTCGCTGTGATGCAGGGGTGCTACTGCGGGCTTCTTCGCGCTCGAGGTGCACGCGTCACCGTATCGGCGGCGGCGCCGCGAGCGGCGGGCTGGCTTCTCGCGGTCGTGTCGATGGCAACGCGTTCGCCCGACGTCGCACCCGGCCTCGGCGCGTACGGACTGACGCTGGCATCGATGTCGACGCTTGCCGCGGACCCGACGCTCGTGCCCGGCGCGAGAACGGCGGCCGGCGTCGTCGTTCCCGGTGCGGATCCGGCGTCGAGAATCGCTCTCGGCGGTGTGCTCTTCACGGTGTCCGACGCGTTGATCGTGGCTCGGCGGCTGCTGTTGACCACGGAGTCGCATCGGCGAGCGGCGGAGGGAGTGATTCTCGCGACCTACGCGGTGGCTCAGCTATTCCTCGTCGAAGGTCTGTCTCGGAAGAAGTAGAACGCGGTGGTGGTCGTCCGGATCGACCATGATCGGCACGACTGCGCCTTCGGCGAACCTCGAGATCTCCGAGCGAGGGATGGCGTAGACGATGCGGCCGGAGAACGACTCCGAGCCGGGCACGGTGAACTGCAGTTGAAGTTCGCTTCGGGTGTCGTCGAGTGGGTGCACTTCCTCGATGGTGGCCCAACCTTCGACGCCGTTGCGGGCGATCTGTCGCTGTTCGGCGGTCCGTCGGTTCGCCACCAGCATGGACAGGCCGAGCGCAGCTCCGAAACCGGCGATCAGAGCGGCAAGTTGGTAAGGCAGGGTTCCCGGGGGCGCCGACGGTCGGAACCACAGCGCCCACACCGCCAGGACGGCGACGTAGCCTACTGTGACGACTACTATCGCGCGCAAAGTTCGTTTGTGATTCACCCACATCTCCTACAGGCCACGTCCAGAATAGCCCTGAAAAGTTGTCGGAGGTCTTACCGATAACCCTGGTAACGCCTATTCTGTCGAGGTGTCTACACCAACTGTGTTCATCACCGGCGCTGCTGCCGGGATCGGACGATCCACTGCTCTGAAGTTCGCTCGCTCCGGATACCTCGTCGGGGCCTACGACATCGACGAAACCGGGTTGGCGTCGCTCGGTAAGGAGATCACCTCCGCCGGCGGACGCGTCGTGACGGGAACCCTGGACGTCACCGACCCCAAGCAGTGGGAGGCTCGGTTGAAGGAGTTCGACGCCGAGGCCCACGGCCGGCTCGACGTCCTCGTCAACAACGCAGGCATCCTCGTCGCGGGCCAGTTCGAGGACATGCCGCTCGAGGTGCACAAGCGTCAGATCGACATCAACTTCAACGGCGTCGTGTACGGCACTCTCGCTGCGTTCCCCTACCTCAAGGCAACCAGAAACGCCCAGGTCGTGAACCTGTGCTCGGCGTCGGCCATCTACGGTCAGCCGGAGCTGGTCACCTACGGCGCGACGAAGTTCGCCGTACGCGGTGTCACCGAGGCGCTCGATCTCGAGTGGGCCAAGTACGACATTTCCGTCAAGGCCATGTGGCCGCTCTTCGTTCAGACCGCGATGACTCAGGGCGTCTCCACCGGAACGACCAACTCGCTCGGCATCAAACTCACCGCCGACGATGTATCCCAGGCGATCTTCGACGCCACCCGCCCCGCGAAGGGACTGCGGCGGAACAAGGCACTGCGCAAGGTTCACTTCCCGGTCGGATTGCAGTCCAAGGCGTTGTCGCTCGGATCCAGGTTCTCGCCGGCCTGGCTCACCCGCGAAGTCAACCGCCGCCTGAGCCACACCTGATCCTGCTCGACCCATCGACCCCTGCCACGCACCACCGAACGGCACGGGTTTCGGTTCGCCGGTAGGGTCGCTCTGCAACATGATGAGCGAAAGTGGGGTCGGGTTCTTTCATGGCGAGAGCGCGCTCGAAGAAGCGTTCGGTACTGGCAGCATCGGTGGCGATCGTGGCGGTGCTGTCCGCGTGCGGTAGCGAATCCGGTGCGGATGCGACGTCCGCACCGGCTACCACGACGACAACCGTCGCGCCGCCGACAACGACGGTGGAACCGGTGTTGCCGCCGCCGTCCACCAA
>NZ_NOXZ01000007.1:0-199601 GCF_002258225.1 Rhodococcus sp. RS1C4
GGTGTGCGGGGCGGGTTGCGTTGTACCCTAAGATGACTCGTCGTGATCGACGCGCAAACCATGGACAGCCCTGCAGCAACTTCTACCGTCCGTATCGCCCGGTGGACTCCGGGCGGGTGCGTGTGGTGCGGAAGCACCGACTCGATCGAAACTTATCGCAATGAACCGCGCTGTGGCCTGTGCCGTGAAAAAGAAGCCGTCATCGACGAGGCGAAGCACTTCATCGGCATGTACGGTCTGCGCCCCCTGGGCGGCACTCTTGCGTCCGACGACGAGGAGGAGCGCGAGTACCGCGTCACTGCTCGTGATGCTCGTGCCGTGCTGAACAGCATTCGTCTCGAGAAGCTGCCGGATCCGGCTGCGGTTCGCAAAGCGTTGCGCCCCAGGGCTGCTGCTGCAGTTGCTGCTCCTCGTCAGGCACCGAGCAGTGCAAGCTCGTCGTCTGCTTCCTCTGCTGCTGCGAGCAAGCCGGCCGCTCCCAAGAAGCAGCAGGCGGGTGTCAGTGGCATCGACATGATCGAGCTCGAGTCGCGGGTGCAGAAGTTGCTCGCTCAGCTCACCGACGTCGACTCACAGATCAGCGCGATCGAGGGACAGGAAAGCCTGCCGGCACGCGCGCGCCGCAAGGATCTAGAGAAGCAGCGCACCACGGTGCTCACCACCCTCGGTGCGCTCGAGAAGGCGCGTCGCCGCATCTGACACTCGGCGGTACGTACCCTGGACGGGTGTTCAGGACGCTAGCGCGCTATCAGGTCGCCATCGACGTCGGATTCGCCGCCGTCTTCACGGCCGTGCTGTTTCCGTCCGCCGCCGCAGACAACGGTGCGCTCGCCGTTGTCGTCCTGCTCGGCTACGGCGTCGCGCTGGCACTGCGTCGTCTCTCGCCGCCCCTTGCGCTGGCGATCTCCTGGGTCTTCGCCATCGGTCAGATGGCCGGTGGTCTCGGCACACAGGGCGCCAACACTGCAATTCTGTTCGTGCTGTTCGCCACTGCTGCATACGGTTCGGACCGCGTTCGCAAGATCGGTCTCGTGTCCACCGTCGTCGGCGGCATAGTCGCCGCTACCTTTCTCACCCTCGTCGGGGACCCGAACGTCTCACCGGACGGCAGCCGCTCCGTCGGCGACTACGCGCAGCAACTGATCATCCTGCTGGTTGCCTCCTGGGCTGTCCTGGGATTGTCGTGGGCGCTGGGTCGCATCGCGCTGGCGAACCGGATGTCCATCGAGGAGAAGCACCAACGTGCGTTGGCCGAGATCGAACAGGAACGGGCACTGCAGGACATTGCCGTCGAACACGAGCGCAACCGAATCGCCCGCGACATGCACGACATAGTCGCGCACTCCCTCGCCGTCGTCATCGCGCAGGCCGACGGTGCCCGGTACGCACGCAAAGCGGATCCCGAGGCTGTCGACGAGGCCCTCGGCACCATCGCAGGCACCGCTCGCGACGCACTACGCAACGTCCGCGGCGTGCTGGCCCAGTTACGCCACAACACCGACGACGTTCCGGCCACGGAATCGCAGGACCTGTCCACGTTGGTCGACCGAATGCGCGCGGCCGGGCTGCGGATCGACTTCGATTCCACCGGCGACTCCGCGAACCTGGGTGCCGGAGGTCATCTGACGCTCTACCGGATAGCGCAGGAAGCACTGACCAACGCTCTGCGGCACGGGGACTCGTCGCGCCCGGTATCGGTAGCCGTCGAGTCCGGACCCAGCGGCACGACGCTCACCGTGCGCAACTCGGTGCGAAAAGCACCCGAATCCACGGGCGGGCATGGCCTCATCGGTATGCGCGAACGCGCGGTCCTGTCCGGTGGCACCCTGAAGACCAGCCACGATCATGGTGTGTGGACACTCGTCGCGCACATTCCCGGAGCACTCACAGGAACGGAGCCTGCGGAATGAGCCGAATCAGGGTAGCGCTGGTCGACGACCAGCAGCTTTTTCGTGCAGGGATCAGGATGCTGATCTCGTCGCAACCCGATCTCGAGTTCGTCGGCGAGGCCGGCGACGGCAAGGCCGGGGTCGAGTTGGCGGCCGAGGTCTCCCCCGACGTCGTGTTGATGG
Organism: Rhodococcus sp. RS1C4; assembly: GCF_002258225.1. Classification (NCBI taxonomy): domain Bacteria; kingdom Bacillati; phylum Actinomycetota; class Actinomycetes; order Mycobacteriales; family Nocardiaceae; genus Rhodococcus; species Rhodococcus sp. RS1C4. Next base: position 2,073 of record NZ_NOXZ01000007.1, read on the forward strand.
ACATTCGGATGCCGGTTCTCGATGGCATTGCGGCGACAGCGGAGATCGTCGCCGCATCGAGCGAGCCGCCGAGGATCCTTGTGTTGACGACCTTCGATCTCGACGAGAGTGCGGCGAAGGCGATCAAGGCCGGCGCGAGTGGATTCGTTCTCAAGGACGCCGATCCTGAATTCTTGCTCGCGGCGATCCGCACCGTTCATGCCGGTAACTCGGTGATCGCGGCGTCGGCCACGACGGCGTTGCTCGGTCACTTCACCGACACTCCGGCAACTCCACAGGTGCCCAAGGAGTTCGAGCTTCTCACCGCACGTGAACGCGAGCTGTTTCACCTGGCGGCGAGGGGTGCGAGCAATTCCGAGATCGCGGCACAGGAGTTCCTGAGCGAAGCAACCGTCAAGACTCACATCAGCAGAATCTTCACGAAGCTCGGTCTGCGGGATCGGGTCCAGTTGGTCGTGTACGCCTTCGAACACGGTCTGGTGCGGTGAACTCCCCGATGCACCGACCCCAGATCATCCTCTGGATGTACGTAGCAGAGACTGCAGCCTGATTCTTTTCACCCCGGTGGTTCGTAGTTTCTACAGACATGACCACAACACCAGCACCGGTAGCCCGGGTTCACCGGGTCCACAAGAGCTACGGCGACGCAGCCAACCACGTGAACGCGCTCGACGACGTGTCGCTCGACATCCGTTCCGGAGAGTTCACGGCCATCATGGGCCCGTCGGGCTCCGGCAAATCGACCCTCATGCACGTGATGGCGGGCCTCGATTCGGTGACGTCCGGGCAAGTCGTGCTCGCGAACACCGACATCACCGATCTCGGCGACGATGCACTCACCGAGCTTCGCCGACGCCAGATCGGCTTCATCTTCCAGGCCTTCAATCTGGTCCCGACGCTGGACGTCAGGTCCAACATTCTGCTTCCGTTCGAGCTCGACGGCCACGCACCGACCGAGATGGAAGCCGCATGGGTGGAACAGCTCATCGCCACACTGGGCCTGAGCGAACGCACGTCCCATCGCCCCCATCAGTTGTCCGGTGGGCAGCAGCAGCGGGTCGCCATCGCACGAGCGCTCGGCTCGCGGCCACACCTGATCTTCGCGGACGAACCGACGGGAAACCTCGATTCCCGCACCGGCCGTGAAGTTCTCGCGCTCCTGGCGGCCGCGGTTCGCGAGTACGGGCAGTCGATCGTCATGGTCACGCACGACCCGGTCGCAGCCAGCTATGCAGACCGGATCGTGTTCCTGGCGGACGGGCGAATCGTCGACGAGCGCGGGCGTTCGACGCCCGAGCAGATCTCCGGTTACATGCTTGCGATGGAGAAGGTCGCATGAGGGCCGCCACCGCGTCGACACCGCGTCGTGAACACGGAGCGAGCATCCTCGTCACAGCGCTCGCATCGTTCTTCGGTGTGGTGCTGATCCAGGCAACGGCGTTCCTGCTCGACATCTTCGGTACCGACGGACAAGGCGCTGTCGCCGTCGCTCTCTACAGCGTCGCAATGGTGTTCGTACTTCTCGCGCTGTACGTCGCGTCGGTCGTCACCGCGAACACGTTCGGTACGATCGTCGCCGGCCGCACGAAAACCATTGCGCTGCTCCGGCTCCTCGGTGCATCCGGCCGAGAACTGCGTCGATCCGTGTCCCGGGAAGGACTGTCCGTCGGACTGTTCGGTGCCGCAGTGGGCTTGGTGGTGGGTGTCGCCGCCAGTCACCTCGCCCGAGCGATCGCCGTCGGTGCAGGCAAGCTACCCGACGTCGCATACACGACGGTGCAGCCACTCGTCGCGCTGCCGGTGGTCATCGTCGTGGGAACCACGTGGGCCGCGTCGTACATCGGGAGCAAACGCGTCCTCGACGTGACGCCGATTCAGGCGACGGGCGTCGTCGTGACCGCTGCGTCCGAGGCTTCGCAGCGGCGAGCCGCACGCACGACGTTGTCGATCGTTCTCATCGCCGGTGGCGCAGTGTTGTTGGGACTCGGGGTGCTCGTCGGCACGGTGACCCCTGCCGGTGTGCTCATCGCCTTCTTCGGCGGCGCCGCGTCGTTCACCGGCATCATGGTCGGCGCACACAGAATCGTGCCGTGGATCCTACGAGTAGTCGGCGGGCTCTTCGGCAGCACGCCGTCGGCGCGCCTGGCCGCAGCGAACGCAACGCGGTACCCGGAGCGTGCCACGCGCACAGCGCTGGGTCTGCTGATCGGCGTCACGCTGGTGGTGACGTTCGCCGTGGCGATGTACAGCTACCGAACGATGCTGCAACACGAGTTCAGCGAAGAATCGCTCGATCAGGTGCTGACGGTGACCGTCGGGATCATGACCGGGCTGATCGGCTTCTCGGGTGTCATCGCGGCCGTCGGGATGGTCAACAACCTCTCGCTCAGCGTCATGCAGCGCACCCGCGAACTCGGCCTGTTGCGCGCTCTCGGCTTCACCCGCAAGCAGGTCCGTGGAATGATCGTGTCCGAGAGCGCGCAGATGGTGATCGCGTCGATGGGTTTCGGCCTTCTCCTCGGCATCGTCTACGGATGGGCGGCCGCGCAATCGCTGCTCGGTTCCATCGCGCAATCGGGCATCGGCCTGCCGACGCTGCCATGGGCGCTCATCGCCGGAACCGTCCTGTCGGCTGCGGTGCTGGCGTTGGTGGCCTCGCTCATGCCGTCGCGCCGAGCGAACTCCATCTCACCGGTCGTCGCGCTGTCCGAGTGATGTCCGACTGGCGAGGATGAGAGCGAACCTGCTCTCCGGATCGGTCCAGAACTCGTCGACGCGGAACCCCGCGTCGACGAGTTCTGCTTCTATCCCCTCTTTCCTGAACTTGGCCGAGATCTCCGTGCGTAACTCCTCGCCCTCGTCGAAGTGGACGTCGAGGTCGAGATCCTCGATTCGGATGTCCTGCGCCGTGCGAGCCCGCAAACGCATCTCGATCCACTCGGCGTCCGAATTCCACAGCGCCACATGTTCGAACTGACCTGGATCGAAGTTCGCGTTCAAGCGCTCGTTCAACACCGACAGAACGTTCGCGTTGAACTGCGCCGTGACACCGGCCGCGTCGTCGTACGCCGGGACGACCACACTCTCCTCGACTACCAATCCGACTCCCAGCAGCAGGAATTCACCGGCGATCAGAGCCTGGGCGATGTCGGCGAGGAAGAGCGCACGCTCCTCGGGAATGAGATTGCCCAGAGTGCCGCCCAGGAACGCGATGGTTCGGCTGCCGTCGGCAGGAAGATTCTGCAGGGTATCGGTGAAATCGCTGACGATCCCCTGGATCTCGAGCCCGGGATGCTCGCGGGCGATCACTTCGATCGCCCCCTCCAGTGCCGTCGGCGACACGTCCTGGGGTACGTACTTGCGCAGCGACCCGTGCTTGATGCCCGCATTCAGCAGCAGTCGTGTCTTCTCCGAGGACCCCGAACCCAACTCCACCAGTATCGCGGCGTCCGTCCGCTCGGCGACGTCGTAGGCGTGTGCCTCGATCAGTGCACGCTCGGTGCGCGTCGGGTAGTACTCCGGCAGTTCGGTGATCTGCTCGAACAGCTCGCTCCCACGCGCATCGTAGAACCATTTGGGAGAAATCCATTTCGGCGCCGCCGTCATACCCAACCGCACATCGGAACGAAGATCGTCGAGCAGCCTTTCGGGTGAGATGTGCACGTCCAGAGCGATATCAGCCATAAGCTTTCCCCTCAATCGAGATCTGTGACGTCGACATGCCCCGGTCGGGCGACGACGAAAGTTCGGTCCGCAAGCGACACCCACCGGGAGTCCCCGTCGGTGGGCTCGGATGCCACGGTGACGGAGTCCCCCGTGTCCAGTACGGAGAGCGAGTGGTACACCGCGCTCGCGTACAACGTGTGACCGTCGCTCAGCAGGAGATTCAGACGCGGAGCGGGCGACGACTGTTCCACGCGGGAGATCAACACCCGCAACGCTTTCTCCGGATCGTGCTGCCGCAGCAGGTTCCGGAGAATCACCCACAGAGCCGCAGAATCCGTCGGTGCCGGCAGTGCCAGCAACTCGGTCGGCGGCACCTCCGACGCCAGTTCGGCCAACGCGTCGGGCCACCCGAACACGACACCGTTGTGGCTGAACGCCCACGTCCCGTCCGTGAACGGGGCGCAGGCACTCCGCTCGACCGGCATCCCGACGGTTGCAGACCGAACGGCTCCGAGCACGGCCGTCGACGACGTCGCACCGAGTACGTCGGCGACCGCCGGGTCCGACCAGATCGGCATCGCATTGCGGTAGCTGCGGGCACCGTCGTCGTCCCACCACGCCGCGCCGAATCCGTCGGCGTTGATCGTGCCGCCGCCCCGCATGTCCTTCGGCGCCCAGGACTGCACGAACAACGAGTTCTCGCCGGCGGTGAGAACGTCGGCGACCGACCGTCTCGGTCCGAGATAGCCCAGATGCCTACACATCTCGGGCACACCGGAAGCCAGCGAAGATCTGCCTCCGGATCGGGTGGTCCCAGTTGCGGAACGTGCCGCGGCACGCGACCTCGTCCGTCCCGAACGATCCGCCGCGCAGGACCTTGTAATCACCGCGCAGAAACACCTCGGAGTACTCGGCGTACGGGAACGGCTCGAAGCCCGGGTAGGGCTCGAAATCCGACGACGTCCACTCCCACACGTCACCCATCAGCTGCTGCACTCCGAGCGGCGACGCCCCGGCCGGGTAGGCGCCGACGTCGGCGGGTTCGAGGTGCCGCTGACCGAGATTGGCGTGCACCTCGGTCGGTTCGGCATCTCCCCACGGGTACTTGCGTACCGTCGCGGTCGCTGGATCGAAACGGGCAGCCTTCTCCCACTCCGCTTCGGTCGGCAGCCTTTTGCCTGCCCACCGCGCGTACGCCTCGGCTTCGAAGAAACAGACGTGTACGACGGGCTGGTCGGGCTTGATCGGTGCCGTCACCCCGAATGCCCGACGCCACCAGCTGCCGTCGGCGTCGCGTTCCCAGAACTGTGGGGAAACGAGCCCTTCGGCGGTTCGGTGTGCCCAGCCGCGTTCGCTCCACAGTTCCGGACGCGAGTATCCACAGTCGGCGATGAATTCCTCGTACTGACGGTTGGTCACGGGCGCGACGTCGAGGGCGAACGTGGCGACGTACGTCGAATGTGCGGGTCGTTCGTTGTCGAGTGCCCACGGGTCGAGCGTGGTGCCCATGGTGAAGACACCTCCGTCGACGATCACTTCTCCGGCCGCCGAGATCTGCGCTATGGGAGGAGGCGGCGCGTGGAGAACCGCTGGACCGGTACGTAATTGGTGGGTCGCGAGCATCGTCTCGTCGTGCTGCTGCTCGTGCTGGGCCACCATGCCGAAGGCGAAGCCATCGCGTTCGAGCCTGCGTCCGTCCAGCGGACTGGCGGAGAGCACGTCCCACACCTTGTCGCGGACGGACCCGACGTACGCGCGTGCCTCGTCCGGTGTCAGCAGCGGTAGTGACGGACGGCTGGACCGGGAGTGCTTGAACGCGTCGTACAGTTCGTCGATGTCGGACCGTACCGGTTCGCGCCCGCCGACGTCGCGGACAAGCCAGAGTTCTTCCTGATTCCCGATGTGCGCGAGGTCCCAGACCAGCGGGCTCATCAGCGGCGAATGCTGCGCGGTGAGGTCCGCGTCGTCCACTGCGTCGGTGAGGGCCGAACTGCGGGCACGACTGCGGGCGAGTACCCGCTCGACGGTGCTGCGCAGTTGTTCGGTGCTCGTCATGCCGATTCCTTTCCGGTGGAATGCTGTGCGATAGGTGCCGATGCGAGACGACATCGCTCGGCGGTGTTCAGCAACAGCGTTCGATGGTCCGCCGAGTTGTCGGCAGCCAAGTGCAGCAACGCTTCTGCGGCACGACGAAGATCGGAATCGGCGAGACCGTCGCGGGCAGCGTCGACCCACCGGCCGGCAGTCTCCGCCGCGATCTGCGTTGCGCGCTCGATCACGTCGGGCCCGGACAGCAATGCGTCGAACAGGGCTGCGGGAACGACCCACTGGCCGTCGGGCTGTGCGTCGAGGTAGCGGATCTCGAAGTGCCCACACGCGCGAACGTGCGGAAACAACGTCGTGAGGTGGTAATCCAGATCATCGGTGGTCGGTGGTCGCCCGACACGGCCGTGGTCGGCAATCCAGTCGGCGAACGTCGTTCCCGGTGGAGCCGTCCAGTTCTCGCTCTCGCCCCTGATGCACAGCAGCGGGACGTCGAGCGCCCAGGCCGAATAGTCCGCGATCGGATCGCCCGTGTTGGGCACTTCGGTTCTGCTGCCGTCCAATTCGAGCCACGTCCGCATCCGCTGAGACGCCCAGCTCCCCTCCGGTGCACCGCGTAGCGTCGGCGAGCACGCGAAGGCGGCGACGAGTGCGGGCCCGACGGCCTCCAACATGGTCCACCGGCGCGCCACGTCCTCGCGGTCCCGCCCGGCGTCGACGCTCACCTGAACGGCGGCCGTGTTGCACATCATCAGTTTGCCGAAGGGGCCGATGGTCGTGAACCTGTCCTCCATCGCGCAGTATCGAGGGAGAACGAGCAGACGCTGCGGCTCCCGGTCGCGATCTGCGGGAACGGACGTCATACCGATCCGTGCGGTGTTCAGCATCGACTCGAGAAGACGGGAATCCGCGTCGACCGATCGAGCGAGCTCCCGCACCGACGGGAACGGCGAACTGGACAGTTCCACCTGGCCACCCGGCTCGATGGTCACGACGCTCCCGCCGGGGAGCGGACGAGCAGACGAGGTGGAGGAAATGTTTCGCGGGGCGTACTGCCCGAGGGCAGCCGCCAGAGAGTCCAACGCGGGCCTCGCCCCGTCCGGCGTGTGTGTCAACCACTCCAATTCGGCACCGATGAGTCGAGGTGGACCGAGCTTGAAGCACACACGTTCGACGTAGGCCGCTGCGGCAGGCCGCGAGCTCAGCCCCCGGGACTTGACCGTGGACGTCATCGCCATCTCCTCACGTTCGTCCCGACTAGCTGAGTTGCCACGACTACCCGAGGCTGTTCCGCTCGAAACCGAGCACATGTGAAAGCCTTGCAGGAGTGAAGCCTGCGGATCGACCCGTCGGGCTCCGCTTACGACAGTAACCACGACTCCCCAGCAGTGCACCAGGAAGGCGTCGACATGTTCGATCTCGATCGGATCCGCCGGGACACACCGGCCGCGGTCTCCTCGATTTTCCTCGACAGCGCGGGATCGTCACTGCCGCCCGACCCCGTCGTCGACGCCGCCGTCGCACATCTTCGTCGCGAAGCGGCGGTCGGTGGATACCGCGCAGCGAACGAACGGATGGCCGATCTCGCGGCAGTCAAGACCTCCATTGCCAGGTTGATCGGCGCGACGCCGTCGGGCATTGCTCTGAGCGACAGCGCAACTCGATCGTGGAGCGACTTCTTCTACTCCATCCCGCTGACTCACGGTGATCGGATACTGCTCTGCCAGGTCGAATACGCGTCCAACGCGATCGCTGCCCTGCAGCGCGCCGCCGCGACGGGCGCAACCGTGGAGTTCGTACCGAGCGACCCCTCGGGCCAGATCGACCTCGCCGCACTCGAGGACATGCTCGACGAACGCGTCCGAATTGTCTCACTTGTCCACGCGCCCACCAACGGTGGACTGATCAATCCCGCACGAGAGGTCTCCGAACTCGCCCACCGAGTCGGCGCACTCGTACTGCTCGACGCATGCCAATCAATCGGACAGGTGCGCGTCGACGTCGGCGAACTCGGGGTGGACGCACTCAGCGCGACGGGCCGAAAGTGGTTGCGCGGGCCCCGCGGAACGGGATTCCTCTACGTCCGCCCAGGTCTCGCCGACACGCTCGAGCCACCGGCACTCGACCTGCACAGTGCGCAATGGAGCGGCGAACGTGAGTACCAACTCGCGGCCGACGCCTCGCGGTTCGAATTCTGGGAATGCTCCGTCGCGTCCCGACTCGGGCTCGGCGTGGCCGTCGACTACCTGCTGGACATCGGAATCGATGCCGTCCAGGACGCCGTCAGCGCCCGCGCCGAACACCTACGCGCCGGCCTTCGCACCGTCGCAGGCGTCACCGTCCACGACCTCGGTGACCGGCGCAGCGGCATCGTGTCCTTCACCGTCGACGGCAGGAATCCCACCGACGTGCGCGACGAGTTGGCCGCGAAGGGCATCACCGTGACGGTCAGCCATCGACGTTCGACACTCGTGGACATGAGCTCGAGAGGGTTGGACTCGGTGATTCGCGCATCTCCGCACTACTTCGTGACGTTCGATCAACTCGACGAGCTGGTCGCCTCCATGCACACAGGGCGAGGGCACTGATCGCCGTCCCGGCCACAGCCGTCCAGGTGATGGGGTCGCCGAACATCAGCAGAGCCCACACCATCGTCGTCGCAGGTGTGAGGTAGAGCAGCGCGCTGACACGGGTGGCCCCGCTGCGGCGCAGGACGAACATGTAGGTGCCGTATGCGCCGAAGGTCGACAGCACGACCAACCACGCGACCGCGCCCCAGAAGCCGACCGTGACGGGCGGCGTTGCGTCGCCGAGAACCGCGCTCCATCCCATGAAAAGTCCGGCCGCGACGCACGCCTGGATCAGCATCGCGAGCGGAATCGGTTCCGTCGTGCGCAGCTTGCGTTCGACAACGGTGCCGACGGCCAGCGACAACATGCCCGCCAGCGGCAGCAAGTACACGAACCAGGGCGCACCCTCACCGCCGAGGTCACCGGCGACCACGACGACGACTCCACCGAATCCCACGGTCAGAGACACGAACTTGCCGACGCCGAAACCCTCGCCCAACAGACGTGCAGCCAGGCCCGCCACGACCAGGGGCTGCATGGCCGCGATCAGCGCCGCCGTACCCGCCGGAACGCCGAGCCCGACGCCCCCGAACACGCACGCAAGGTAGAGGAACTGACTGAAGAAGCCGAGCACACTCTGCCGACGGACCCCCGCCCAGGTCGTGCGGAGCCCTCGATACCAGCACCAGGCACCGAGGATCGCGACAGCAACGAGGTACCGCCATCCCAGCAGGGTGTGTGCGGGCGCGTGGGCGGTGCCGAGGTCCGCGCCGATGAATCCGGAGCTCCACAGAATCACCAGAGCGGTGGCCGCTAGTTTGTCCATACCGACGAGGTAACCATACAGGTCTGTATACTTGCAGTGGACCTGTGATCGGAGACACCCATGACCAAGGCTTTGACACCCGCAGGCGAGCGCATCCTCACCGTCGCCAGCGCGTTGTTCTACGAACGCGGCATCCGGGCCGTCGGCGTCGACCTCATCGCCGACGAAGCCGGGACGACGAAGAAGACGCTCTACGACCGGTTCGGCTCCAAGGACGGACTGGTGATGCGGTACCTCGAGCGACGCTTCGAGAGATGGCGCGAATTCGTCCTCGCCTACCTCGAACCGATCCCCACCGGCCCCGAACGCGTCCTGAGCATCTACGACGCGCTGGCCTCCTGGATGCGCGACAACCACCGCGGCTGCGGGTTCGTCAACGCCTTCGCCGAATACGGCGGGACCGACCACCCGGCCCTGGACGTCATCCGATCCGAGAAGGACTGGACGCGAGCACTGTTCGTCCAGCTCGCCGAGGACGCAGGCCTGCCGGCACCCGACGAGCTCGGCCTGAAACTGTCCCTGATCCACGAAGGCGCCGTCGTGATGAGCACCGCAGGAGCTCGCGCCGACGCCGTCGACGTCGCCCGATCCATCGCCTCCACCCTTGTGAATGGAATCGTGAGTGGAACCTTGCAGTCCGGTCGCTCCGCAGGCTCCGCTCCTTCCCCCAGGTCTACGTTTCCACTCACGTGAGGGGGTCGTGTAGAGTCTCCCGGGTTGTCTCGGCGAGGGTAGCTCCGCACAGGAACTACCGTGATCGACGCGGCTCGGCTCCTCGGCCGTGCTCGTTCGTGTCTGCCCCGACGAAGCACTTGCCCACACCGTGATCTCAAGGAGCTGTTCTCTGATGTCGAACGAAGTAAACAACCTCAAGGCTGCTGTACGCACCGAGTTCGGCAAGGGCGCTGCACGCCGCGCACGCCGCGACGGCCTGGTCCCCGCTGTTCTGTACGGACACGGCACCGACCCGCAGCACCTCGCCCTCGACACCCGCGCATTCGCCGCAGTCCTGCGTAAGGACGGCACCAACGCTGTTCTGACCCTCGACATCGACGGCAAGGAGCAGGTCGCCCTGACCAAGTCCGTCGTCGTTCACCCGATCAAGCGCAGCATCGAGCACGCCGACCTCCTCGTCCTGCGCAAGGGCGAGCGCGTCACCGTCGAGATCAACGTCGTCGTCGAGGGTGACGCAGCCCCCGGCACCCTGGTCACCACCGACTCGACCGTCGTCGAGATCGAGGCCGACGCACTGTCCATCCCCGAGTCCGTCGAGGTCTCGGTCGAGGGCGTCGAGGCAGGCACCCAGATCCTCGCAGGCGGCCTGACCCTTCCGGCCGGCGTCACCCTGATCTCCGACCCCGAGCTCCTGCTCGTCAACGTCGTCGAGGCCCCGACCGAGGAAGACCTCGAAGCCGAGGGCGAAGAAGCTCCGACCGGCGACGTCGTCGACGAAGAAGAGGCATCCGAGGAAAGCTCCGACGAGAGCTGATCTCAGCCCCGCATCACGACACGCGCCGCTCCCCTCGTCGGGAGCGGCGCGTTCTCGTTTCACCCTTCTCGATGGGAGCATGATCAACCGTGACAGCAGATACGGCCCTGATCGTCGGCCTGGGTAACCCCGGCGCACAGTACGAAACGACCCGCCACAACGTCGGATTCATGGTCGCCGACGCGCTCGCAACCCGGATGGGTGCGAAGTTCTCCTCGCACAAGAAGTCGAACTCCGACATCGTCCAAGCACGCCTCGCGGACCGCTCGGTGATCGTCGCCAAACCCCGCACCTTCATGAACCTGTCCGGGCAACCCGTCGCGGGCCTGGCACGATTCTTCTCCGTCGAGCCGTCGAACATCGTCGTCGTTCACGACGAACTCGACATCGACTTCGGTGCCATCCGCCTCAAACTCGGCGGCGGCGAAGGCGGCCACAACGGGCTTCGCTCCATCTCTCAGCACCTGAGCACCAAGGACTACCTGCGTGTGCGCGTCGGCGTCGGGCGTCCTCCCGGCCGAATGGACCCGGCCTCGTACGTCCTCAAACCCTTCTCCTCGGCCGAACGCAAGGACCTCGGCGTGATCGTGGAAGAGGCCGCCGACGCCGCCGAACTACTCCTGCGCGTCGGCCTCGAAGCAGCGCAGAACCAGGTTCATCCGAGGTAGCTGGCACCGTTTTTGCCGAGCTGGCACGCGTGCTCTCGCACTGGAAGGCGTGCGAAGTCTGCAAAAAGGGTGCTGACTCGGTCCCACTCAGCCCAGCAAACCCGCCGAGTTGGATCGACGGAGTTTGCCGGAGGACGTCTTGGGAATCGATCCGGGACCGAGGACGGCAACGGTTCTGGGCCGTACTCCTACTTCCGAGTGCACGGCGTGAACGACGTCGTGTTCGATTCGCTTCACCTCGTCGGGATTCTGGAAGTCGTTGGTCTCCACGGCAACGGCGAAGCTCTCCCGCTTGTCGCCCGCGTCGAGCCTGATCGCGACGGCGTTACCCGGTCGCACCCCGCGTACCGAGCCTGCTGCACGTTCGATGTCGGTCGGATAGATGTTGCGGCCGCCCATGATGATGACGTCCTTGACGCGGCCGCAGACGACGACCAGTCCTTCTTCGGTGAAGTAGCCGACGTCGCCGGTGTCGAGCCACCCGGCCTCGTCCTGTGTGGCGACGGGTCCGTCGACGGTGATGTACCCCGGTGTGACGGCTTTGCCGCGCACTTCGATGATGCCGACGCCGCGCGGAGTGAGGACCTGGCCTTCTTTGTCCACGACACGGCCTTCGAGGTTCGGCACCATCTTGCCGAGTGTCGCGAGGCGTCGCAGATTGCCCTTGGTCGACGGGACGGCTCGGCCCATCGCCTCGAGCAGATCGGCGTCGACGACGTCGAGGACCTGCCCTTGGCCCGGGTCGGGGATGGACACGGCGAGTGTGGTTTCGGCCATGCCGTACACGGGCGCGAGTGCGAGCGGATCGAGGTTGTACGGCGCCCCGGCCTCGGCCAGCGCCGCCATCGTGTCCGGGTCCACGGGCTCGGCGCCGTTCCACGCGTAGCGGAGCGAACTCAGGTCGAGATCGAGATCGTCCTCGGCTTGCGACAGTCTCCTCGCGAGCAGCGAGTACGCGAAATTGGGTGCTGCGGTGACGGTTCCGCCGTACTTGTGGATCAGCTTGGCCCACAGGAGCGGTGACCGGAGGAAATCCAGCGGCGTGATGCTGACGACCTCGGCACCCACCTGCATCGGCACCGTCAGGAACCCGACCATGCCCATGTCGTGGAACAGAGGCAGCCAGCTGACCATCACGTCGGAGTCGACGTCGAACTTGATGCGGTCGATCATGGCGTACGCGTTGACGTAGAAGTTCTCGTGCGTGATGCGCACGGCCTTCGGTGAACCGGTGGATCCGGATGTCAACTGCTGCAGTGCGATGTCCGACTCGTCGGTGTCGACGGGATCGCAGTCCCGGCCCGCCCGCATGTCGTCGATCTTCAGCACGGTGATGCCGCGCTCTTCGAGGATGGGCGCCGCGATGTCGAACGGGGCGCCCAGGATGACAGCCTTCGCGTCGATCATCTTCACGACCGTCTCGGTGTCGGTGCCCCACACCCCGAGGTCGGTACGCGGTGTCGGCTGGTGCAGCATCGTCACCGATCCGCCTCGCATCCACGTCGCCTGGCACGCAGGCGCGATGTCGACCGGTTGGCCTGCGAGGACACCGATGGCGTCGCCGCGTTCGATGCCTGCGTCGGCGAGTGCGCCCGCCATCGATCGCGCCACCTGGTGAATCTCGCCCCAGGACTGCCTCAGCGCCTGATCCGGCTCACCGGTGACGAGCCCCCGCTCGCTCGTGCGCGCCGTCGAGAACATCTCCTCGGTGAATCTGCTCAAAACTCATCTCCTGTGCCGACGGTCCGACCTGTACCCACGCTATTGAAATTCGCAGGCCCGCGGAGCCGTTACCCGAGAAAACGTACGAACGACCACGAGTACCCTGGTACCGGCAACACCGCCCCCGTGAATAGAAGAGGTTCGCTTGAGTACGCCGGATTCGGTCGAGACCAACACTGCGCCCACCGAGTCGGCCCCCAAGAACGCTCACAAGGAACTTCCCGCCGAGGTGTCCAGGCGCCGGACGTTCGCCGTCATCTCCCATCCCGACGCCGGTAAGTCGACGCTCACCGAGGCTCTGGCGCTGCACGCTCGTGTCATTTCCGAGGCAGGCGCGATCCACGGCAAGGCAGGCAGGCGCTCCACCGTCTCCGACTGGATGGAGATGGAGAAGGCGCGAGGCATCTCGGTCAGTTCGACGGCCTTGCAGTTCAACTACCAGGTCGACGCCGCCGTCGACGACACCAACGTCATCAACCTCGTGGACACCCCTGGTCACGCCGACTTCTCCGAGGACACCTACCGCGTCCTGACGGCCGTCGACGCCGCGGTCATGCTCATCGACGCTGCCAAAGGCCTCGAACCGCAGACACTCAAGCTCTTCCAGGTGTGCCGACAGTTCGGTATCCCGGTCATCACCGTCATCAACAAGTGGGACCGCCCCGGCCAGTCGCCGTTGGAACTTCTCGACGAGATCGAGCAGCGGATCGGCCTGACGCCGACGCCCTTGTACTGGCCCGTCGGTATCGCGGGCGACTTCCGCGGTCTGCTCGACGTCCGCGCAGGCAACTACATCCGGTTCACCCGAACCGCGGGCGGCGCGACCATCGCCCCCGAGGAATTGCTCGACGCCGACGCCGCGGCCGCCCGCGAGGGTGACGAATGGGAGACGGCTCTCGAGGAGAGCGAGTTGCTGGTCTCGAGCGGGCAGGCGCACGACCAGGAGCTGTTCCTGGCGGGGCAGACGTCGCCGGTGATCTTCGGTTCCGCGATGCTGAACTTCGGTGTCCGCCAGATCCTCGACACGCTGGTCGCCCTCGCGCCCGCACCCGGCCCGCGCGACGACGTCAAGGGCGGTGTCCGAGACGTCACCGATCCCTTCAGCGCCGTCGTCTTCAAGGTCCAGGCGGGAATGGACACCGCGCACCGCGACCGGTTGGCGTTCATGCGCGTCGTGTCCGGCGTGTTCGAGCGCGGCATGGTGGTCACCCACGCGCAGACCGGTAAACCGTTCACGACGAAGTACGCGCTGACGGTGTTCGGCCGTGAACGCACCACCGTGGAGAACGCTTACCCGGGCGACGTCGTCGGCTTGGTCAACGCCACCGCGCTGGCACCGGGTCACACCCTGTTCACCGACAAGAAGGTGGAGTTTCCACCCATCCCGTCCTTCGCGCCCGAACACTTTGCTGCCCTGCGGGTCGACAGCGCGGACAAGTACAAGAAGTTCCGTCGCGCCGTGGAACAGATGGACTCCGAAGGCGTGGTTCAGGTGTTGCGCAACGACATTCGCGGCGACGCCTCCCCTGTCCTCGCCGCCGTCGGGCCGATGCAGTTCGAGGTAGTCACCGCCCGCATGAAGTCCGAGTTCGGCGTCGACGCCCGGCTCGAACCGCTCGGCTACTCCGTCGCACGCCGCACCGACACCGAATCCGCCGTCGAACTCGGCCGCCAGCGCGGCGTCGAGGTCTTCACTCGCACCGACGGCGCGTTGCTGGCACTCGTCAGCGACAAGTGGCGTCTGCAGTACCTGGAGAAGGAAATGCCCGAACTGACGCTGGAGCCTCTCGTCGCCGCGGGCGAATAGTGCTCCTCGGGCTGCTCGACGCGCAGGTCTCCATCGCGGGACACCCCATCCTGTGGCGCGAGATCGTAGGCAACGGCTTCGGCCTGGCGTCGGCGATCGGGGGAATGCGGCGAGTGGTGTGGGCGTGGCCGGTGGGGATCATCGGCAACGCCTTGCTGTTCACCGTGTTCCTCGGCGGCGCCTTTCACACGCCGCAGGCATTGGATCTGTACGGGCAAGCCGGGCGCCAGTTGCTGTTCATCGCGGTCAGCGTCTACGGCTGGTCGCAGTGGCTGCGCACCTCGCGGGCCCGCAAGACGGCGGTGTTGCCGCGGTGGGCGTCGACGAAGGAACGCATCGCGATGATCGCGGTGATGGTCGTCGGCACCGCTGCCTTCGCCCAGCTGTTCGGGTACCTCGGGTCCTACGGCAAATGGGCCGACGCGTGGATCTTCACCGGATCCTTGCTCGCGACGTTCGGCATGGCACGGGGAATCACCGAATTCTGGCTGATCTGGATCGGCGTCGACGTGGTGGGTGTGCCGCTGCTGTTCCGTGCCGGTTTCTACCCGTCCGCATTTCTGTATCTTGTGTACGCAGCCTTTGTGGCCTGGGGTTTCGTGGTGTGGCTGCGCATTCAGAAGGCGAACGGTACTTCGAAAATCTCCGCTTAAACGGGTGAAGTGTTATTCTTCGGTGGTCCGAACGGACTTCGAGTAGGTTTTCACGCTTCTGATGTGGGGTTGGATATGACGCAGGGCTCGCTATGACGCAGGGATCCAGCTATCCGCTGGCGGGAATCAAGATCGGCCAGGCGCCGGCTCACCGGTTGAGCACGCCTACTCCCAAGCTGGCCAGCGGCGTCTCGGCGTCCAAGTCGAACTCCCCCTCGGACGCGGCGACCGACAGTGCGGCTGCGGACCCAGTAGCGGCGAAGTCGACCGAGAACTCCGCATCGAAGGCCGAGACGAAGCAAGAAGCCGACAGCACAACGCCGAAGCAGCCCTCCAAGGATTCGAACGAGGTTGAAGTGACTACTAGCGATCAGATCTCCGAGCACGGCCTGCCTACCAATGGCCGTTCCACCCACTCGTCGGGCTCGACGTCCACGGCCGCCGGCCGCGGCGGAGCCCCTGACCGCCGCACCGCCATGGGCGTCGCGTCCGTGCGCATCGCGGGCCGCCTCACTCAGAACGAGCTCGGTAGCCGCACCGGCGACATCCGCACCCCGGACACGTCCGTCGGCCCGGACGAGCTGCTGCAGCTCCTCGGCGAGTACCTGGTGTCCGGCGGTCTGCAGAACCCCGAGATTCACGTTCGATCCAACGGCCAGACCATCGTTCTCGACCTGCTGAACCCGGCCAAGGGTTACCGCTGACCCGCTAGGTCACTCCCGTTCCACCAGCTTCGACGGGTGTGCTCCGGCCGGAATGTCGGCCGGAGCGCACTCGTGTTCTTCTGCGGTGAACCAGCCGTGATAGTGGAACAGCGTGCCCAGCAGCGGACTCGTGACGTCGATCTGCACCCGGTGCTTCTGTTCGTCTTCGTCCCACCACTCCCGCGCGGAGGTCAGAGCCGACGCCAGCTGCGGAATCCTGATTCCCAGTACCCGCGGCGCACCGCTCTCCAGGACGAGGCCGCCGGCGGAGTCGACCGAGCACGTCGTTCGGACGATCATGTCCGAGGAGAAGCCGAGGTAGTCCAGCGCGAAGTCCGCGCCGGGCGTGCGAGCGGGCGTCACCATCACCGAGTTCATCCCCTGAGGTGATCCGGCGAACGCGAACCGACGAATGAACGCCATGGTCTCGCGGCCGACAGCGTCGACGTACGCATAGTTTTCGATCGTGAACGGCACGTCCGTCCCCCGCCCACCGGGAAACAGCCCACGTTTTCCGCCGAGCCACAGCACCGGCGGCGGAATCAACGTCGAGTGCCGCATTTCTTCCATGACACCCACTCCGAGCTGGCATCGGTGGTCTCCGGATGCGAGACCGAACCTCCACTGCACCTTCGGATGGAGCTTCTCGAACTCGCTACCGAGAGCGGTACGCACGACGGATGTCATAGGTCTTTCCTCATCTGAATCGACGTTTCCCGATAGTCCAACGAGGTGTACAACTGCCGAGCGACGGCGTTGCCACCGAAGACGTTGAGCCCCAACGACACAGCTCCCTCCGACCGAGCGGAATCCTCTGCCAGCCGCATCGTCGCCCGGCCGAGCCCCCGACCGCGGAACTCCTCGTCGATCTCGATGTCCCACACCCACCAGTGCAGCGGTTCCGCGTCGTTTCGCGGAGCGATCCACAGGTAGCCGACGCGTACGTCGTCGTCGAACACGTCGAAGATGCGCTGGGTCGGCGTGGGCACTCCACCGGGGAATGTGAGCCGGTAGGAAATCTCCGCATTGGCTTCCGCCTCGGCCTGCGTCTCTCCCGTCGCGACGCGTTCGGCCACGTACCGTTCCCTGGTACCCGCGAGCCATTGCCGGACTCGCTCGGGGTCCATGAGCACCAGCGTCGGGTTCATGCACCCCACCCTATGTGAGCGGAAATGTAGGGCAGGGGCAGGAGCGGAGCCCGCGGAGTGACCATAGGCACCACGTTGCCACTCACTTAGGTCAGTCGAGCTCGGCAGCCAGTTCCATCCAGCGTTCCTCGGCGACGTCCTTGTCCGCCAGAACCTTCTTCAACTCAGCGTCGAGTTCCACGAGCTTGCCCGGATCCGTGGCCGCTTCCGCGAGTTCCGCGTGCAGCGCGATCTCGCGATCCGACAACCGGACCACCAGCTTCTCGAGCTTGCTCAGTTCCTTACGCGCTGCCCGCTCGGACGCGGCGTCGCGCACCGCCTTCTTCGCCGTCCCCCCGGTCGTCAGGGAATCCGGCGTCGCCTCGGCCGCGAGAACCGCACGACGCCGCAGGTACTCCTCGATCCCTCCGGGCAGGTTGGTGAGCTTGCCGTCACCGAACAGAGCCCACGTCGAATCACAGATACGTTCGATCAGGTAACGATCGTGGCTGATCACGACGAGAGTTCCGGCCCAACCGTCGAGCAGGTCCTCGAGCTGCTGCAGCGTATCGATGTCCAGGTCGTTGGTCGGCTCGTCCAGCAGCAGCACGTTCGGCTCGGCCATGAGCACACGCGTCAGCTGAAGCCTGCGACGCTCGCCGCCGGACAGATCGCCGACGGGCGTGCGTTGCCGCGCAGGCGTGAACCCCAATCGTTCGGCCAATTGACCGGCGGAGATCTCCTTGTCACCGAGGGTGATTCGCTCCGCGACTTCCTTGACGGCGTCGAGAACACGCAGGTTCTTCGGCAGATCGTCCAATTCCTGTCTCAGCCAACCGATCTCCACGGTCTGACCTTGAATCCTCTTGCCGGTCGCCGGTTCCAGCTCGCCCGCGAGGGTACGCAGCAGCGTCGTCTTGCCGGAACCGTTGACGCCGACGAGTCCGACGCGTTCACCCGGCGCCAGACGCCACGTGAAGTCCTTCACCAGCTCACGGCCGTCGGGAGTTTCGAGGCGGGCGTCCTCGAGTTCGATGACGACCCGTCCGAGCCTGCGCTTCGCGAACGACGCCAATGCCACGGAATCTCGAGGCGCAGGCACGTCGGCGATAAGGGCCTCGGCGGCTTCGATCCTGTACTTGGGCTTGGACGTTCGAGCCGGAGCACCGCGCCGCAGCCAGGCGAGCTCCTTACGTGCGAGGTTGCGACGACGCTCTTCCGACGCATCGGCCTGGCGGGCACGTTCGGCGCGCGCGAAGATCCAGTCGTTGTACCCACCCTCGTACGTCTCGACCTTGCCGCCGACTACTTCCCACGTCTGGTTGGCGACGGTGTCGAGGAACCACCGATCGTGTGTCACGACGACGAGCGCACTGCGCCGCGACACCAGATGAGCCGCAAGCCATTGCACACCCTCGACGTCGAGGTGGTTGGTCGGCTCGTCCAGCACCAGCAGATCCAGATCCTGAACCAGGGCTGCCGCCAACGCGACCCGGCGACGCTCGCCGCCGGACAGGTTTTCGATGGTGGCGTCGAGACCCGAGCTGCCCGCAGGACCGAGGTCCGCGATACCGATGCCGGTCAGGATGTTGCGGACCCGCGAATCACCGGCCCACTCGTGCTCGGCCATGCCGAGCGGATCCAGAACGACCTGTCCGACGGTCGATCCCGGCGGCAGAACCCCGCGCTGCGTCACGACGGCCATCCGCAGCCCGCCGACGCGGCTGACGCGCCCGGAATCCGGTGGTTCGAGACCTGCGAGCACTTCGAGAGTGGTTGTCTTGCCGCCTCCGTTGAGGCCGACCATGCCGATGCGCTCGCCCTCCTGCACACCGAGCGAGACGCCGTCGAGCAGCGGTTTGACACCGAAGGACTTGGAGACGTTTTCGAGATTGACGAGATTGACCATCAGGGGAAACCAATCGATTCACTAGTGACTACACGAGCGCCGGGAACGGGTCCGCTCGCGACACGCACGGTACGGCAGACGCCTGCACCGGAGAGTTCGGCGCCGACCGACACCGCGGTATCGGAATCGGCACAGAGAAATGCGCAGGTCGGGCCGGATCCGGACACGATCCCGGCCAGAGCACCTGCGGTCAGGCCTGCTCGCAACGTACGACGCAGCTGCGGCAGGAGCGACACCGCCGCCGCTTGGAGGTCGTTGCCTAGAAGTGGAGCGAGAGCGTGCGCGTCGCCGCTCACCAGGGCCTGCATCAGGGCGTCCGGATCACCCAACCGGGGCGGATCGCCTTTCGCCCTCAGCTCGTCCAGTTCGGCGAAGACGGCAGGAGTCTGTAATCCGCCCTTGGCCAGCGCCAGAACCCAGTGGAAACTGTTGCGTGACAACACCGGAAGCAGCTTCTCGCCGCGGCCCGTCCCTACCGCTGTTCCGCCGTGCAGAACGAAGGGGACATCACTGCCGAGCTGAGCGGCGAGATCACTGAGTTCGCTGCGCGAGAGGTCCAGCTTCCACAGCGAATCGAGTGCGACGAGGGTCGCTGCGGCATCGGAACTACCACCGGCCATGCCGCCCGCGACGGGGATTCCCTTGTCGATCGTGATCTCGACGAGAGGTTCACGCCCCACCTTGTCCGCCAGAAGCACGGCGGCCTTCCACACGAGGTTCCGCTCGTCCGTCGGCACACTCTTCGCGTCGGCGCCCTTGACGATCACCTTCAGCCCCTGCGACGGCACCACCGAGACCTCGTCGGACAGCGAGAGCGCCTGAAAGACGGTCGTCAGTTCGTGGTAGCCGTCCTCGCGGAGGTCACCCACGGACAGATGCAGGTTGACCTTGGACGGAGCCCGAACGACAACGGGACTGTGGACAACTGAGAGCACGGTGTTCAAGACTAATCGAGCATCGGTTCGAGGACAGCATCCGTCCGCAATACCTGCCATCATCGAACCCATGCGGGAAACATCTGCACGACTGCTCAAGCTGCTGTCACTGCTCCAGACACGTCGTGATTGGGCCGGAGCCGACCTGGCCGACAGGCTGAACGTCACGCCGCGCACCGTCCGCCGCGACGTCGACAAACTCCGCGAGATCGGGTACCCCGTGAACGCGACGGCCGGGGTGGGCGGCGGATACCAACTCGGTGCGGGTGCCGAGATGCCACCGCTGCTCCTGGACGACGACGAAGCCCTCGCCGTCGCCTTCGGCCTTCAATCCGCAGCAGGAGGCTCCGTAGCGGGCATCGGGGAGGCGTCGCTGCGCGCGCTGACCAAGTTGCGCCAGGTGATGCCGTCGCGCATCCAGCACCGCCTCGACGCATTGCGGATCGACGTCGTCGAACGCACGGCGGTGTCTGCGGTCGACGCCACGGTGCTGTCGACCGTCGCCGGGGTCTGTCACAACCACGAACGCCTCAGGTTCGACTACCGCCGCCACGACGGCACGGAAGTCCGCCGCGAAGTCGAGCCCTACAGCCTCGTACGTTCGGGGGCACGCTGGTATCTGCTCGGGTGGGACCTGCTGCGCGAGGACTGGCGTTCTTTCCGCGTGGACAGGCTGGAACCCAAGATCCCCACCGGCCCGCGATTCACCCCGCGACCACTTCCCGACGGCGGTGCCGCGGCATTCGTCGCCGCCGGAATCGACCGCACCTTCACCCGAGTGCAGGCACGCATCGAACTGGCGGCATCCATCGAAACGATTGCACCGATGGTCGACGAGCAGTGGGGCACCCTCGAATCCGGCTCCGAGGACGCGTGCACCCTCATCCTGTCCGGTGACTCACTCGCCTCCATCGCACGATGGCTCTCGGCCTTCGACACGCCGTTCACCGTCCTCGACCCGCCCGAACTGCGCGACGAGTGCCTGAAAGTGGCTCAGCGACACCGCCTTCTCAGCGAACGGTATCTGGCGAGTGTGCGCTCGACAGTCGAGCGATGAGGGGTGAACCCTCAGGCTCGAGTGCCCGCCAACCGCACGAATGCCGCGGCGTCGATGGTTTCCCCGCGGGCACTGGGGTCGATGTCGGCTTCACGCAGACGCCGCTCGGCTTCTACCGGCGAACCCGCCCATCCGGCAAGCGCTGCTCTCAACGTCTTTCGGCGCTGCGCGAATGCTGCGTCGACGACGGCGAAGACGCGACGGCGGTGCTCGTCGTCCATCGGCCACGGAGGCTCGGCGTACCGATCGATACGAACCAGTCCTGATTCGACCTTCGGCACCGGCCAGAACACCGAACGCCCGACGGAGCCTGCGCGTTTGACGGTGCCGAAGAAGTTGGCCTTGACGCTCGGGATTCCGTAGATCTTGCTACCCGGGTCCGCCGCCAGCCTGTCCGCAACCTCGGCCTGCACCATGACCAATGCGGTGCGCAGCGTCGGCAACTGCGAGAACAGGTGCAGCAGAACCGGAACCGCCACGTTGTACGGCAGGTTCGCGACCAGAGCGGACGGGTCACCGGGAATGTCCGCAGCAGTGACCCGAAGCGCGTCGAACTCGACGACGGTCAACTGGTCGGCGTGTGACGGCGCTCGTTCGGCTGCCGTCTGCGGCAACCGTGCGGCGAGCTTGGGATCGATCTCGACCGCGATCACAGCGTCGGCGACATCGAGAAGCGCCAGCGTCAGCGAGCCGAGTCCGGGGCCGACCTCGAGCACGGTGTCCGCTCCCCCGACACCCGCCGAGGCGACGATGCGACGGACGGTGTTGGCGTCGTGGACGAAGTTCTGTCCGAGTTGCTTGGTGGGACGGACATCCAGTTCTGCGGCGAGAGACCGTACTTCCGCGGGTCCGAGCAGCGCCGCGGGTTCTCTCACATGTTCGGACACTGTGAAAACTCTACGCACCCGTCACTCGATGGTTCGTCACCGATAGCCGAGTCGCGAGGTGCACGCGGGCCAGGCGCCCCAGCCCTGGGACTTCTGCGTGACGGACGCGATGGCGATCTGTTCCTCGCGGGTGGCCAGGTCCGCGCGGGGGGCGTACTTCAGTCCGCCCTGACGTTCCCAGGTGTTCTGATCGAACTGCACGCCGCCGAAGAAGCCGTTGCCGGTGTTGATGGCCCAGTTGCCGGTTGCCTCGCACTGCGCGAGCGCATCCCAGATCGCACCGTTCTCGACGGGCGGGACCTCGGTTCCCGGCTTCGCTCCGACACGCACGACCTTGGGCTGTGCGGGAACCTGGATGTCCTCGTCGACCTTCTCGCGGCCCACTTCCTGGCCGTTGACGGTGTTGATCTCCCAGGTGATGTCGGAGACGCCCGGCGAACCCGGGTTCTCGACGACGGTCCTGGACATGTTCATCGTCGGGTCCTCGATGCGCTGCTCCGGAGGCTCGACGTCGGTGGTCTCGGTCTTGGTCTCGGTACGGTCACGGGTGACGACGATCTCGGTGCCGTCCTCGACCTTCTCGTCCGGCGCGGGGGTCACGGTGTCGGCCTGCTCGAGCGGCTTGCCCGCTTCCTCCAGGAACTCACGCACGGTGGGCGCAGCCAGGGTCAGCGGTGCGGCAGGTGCGGCGCCGTCGACCAGGGACACTGCCTTGGGCAACGCCACGTCCAGTTCGGTGCCCTCCAGCGGAAGACGTTCGCCGCGCGACGCGGACACGTGCACATCCTCGGCCAGATCCATCTGCTGCAACGCCTCGTCGACGGTCAGCGCGGTCGTCCAGATCTGCTGAGGCTGGCCGTCCACCGTCACACTCAGCTCTCGAGCGCGACGGAGGACGACCGTCTCACCATCCGACAATTCCGAGTCACCCGAGGGTGCTACCAGGTCCTTGTCGCCTGTTTCGTAGCCTGCGGCCTGCAGAGCACCGTTGACGTCTCCCGTCATGGTGCTGAGCGTGATCATTTCGCCATCGACGTCGATCGTCACCGTTTTGTGACGTGCGACCGCGGTGGCGCCCCCGACGATCAGAGTGGCCAGCAGCGCAGCGACCACCAGGTACAACATCGTGGACCTGGAGGAGTTCAGGCGAGCAATACTGGACACAAGCAATTCCTGAGTTCTTCGGGCAGAGCCCGTCGGCTGGATCACGGTACGGTAACGAATTGATGGAGCTACCGCAACTCTGCTCACCCGGTCCGGAGCGAACGTGACGTTCGGTCACCCGGGGCCGCTGCCGCACACGTTTCAGTCACTCGCACAGGTTGCAACACGAGCGGATGACTGGAAGGTGAGCGAAAGTAGGCGTCAGGAGAGGCCGTACACCCGCTCGGCGTTGGCGGTGACGTGCGACGCGAGCTCGACCGGATCGGCACCGCGGATGTCCGCCAATGCGCGCACTGTGTACGGAAGGCAGTACGACTCGTTCGGTGCACCGCGGAAGGGATGCGGCGTCAGGAACGGCGCGTCGGTCTCGACGAGCAGTTGGCCGTCCGGAATCAGCACGGCCGCTTCGCGCAGTGCATGGGCGTTCTTGAAGCTGACCGTGCCGGAGAGGCTGAGCACGTAGCCGGCGTCGATGCACGCTCGCGCGGTCTCCGGACCCGAGGAGAAGCAATGGAAGATCACCGTCTCCGGCGCGCCCTCGTCCGTCAACACCGACAGCAGGTCGTCGTCGGCCTCGCGGTTGTGGATCATCAACGGCTTACCGAGCCGCTTTGCCAGGTCGATGTGCCAGCGGAAACCGTCCTGCTGCTCGGGGACGGTCGCGCACCCGTCGAGCTTGCCCGGCCAGTAGTAGTCGAGCCCCGTCTCGCCAACGGCCACGACCCGAGGATCCGACGCCAGCCGCTCGATCTCCGCCTTGACGTCGTCGTCGAGAACGTTGGCCCGCGTCGGGTGGATCGCGACGGCCGCCCAGACCCGAGAGTCCCAGTTCGCGGCGTCGACGGCGAAGCGCGCGGCCTCGAGGTCGTCGGCGACGGTCACGACTCTCCCGACGCCGACGGACTCGGCCCGATCCAGGATCTCGGCCACGCTCCCGGCGTCGGATGCGCCGCAGGCGTCGAGGTGTGTGTGCGCGTCGACGAGTGGCGACAGCGCTTCCGGCAAAGGTGGTGCAGGACGTTCTCTACTCACGCCGATAGAGTAGGCGCACCATGACTGCGCCAGCTGATGCCTCACGGCCCACCTTCTACGTCACGACCGCCATTGCGTACCCCAACGGTGTCCCGCACATCGGCCACGCATACGAGTACATCTCGACGGACGTGATCGCTCGATTCAAGCGACTCGACGGATACGACGTCATGTTCTTGACCGGCACGGACGAGCACGGCCTGAAGATGCAGCAGACGGCCACCAAAGAGGGCATCGACGTCCGCGACCTCGCGACGCGCAACTCCGACGTGTTCAAGAAGCTCGACGAGACACTCGGCATCTCCTACGACCGATTCATCCGCACGACGGACGCCGATCACCACGAGGCCAGCAAAGCGATCTGGTCGAAGATGGTCGAGCGCGGCGACATCTACCTGGACACGTACTCCGGTTGGTACTCGGTACGCGACGAGGCGTTCTACACCGAGGGCGAAACGACCGTCGCCGACGACGGGACCCGCGTGGCCACCGAGACGAACACGCCGGTGGAGTGGACCGAGGAGTCGACGTACTTCTTCAAGCTGTCGGCGTACCAGGACAAGTTGCTCGAGCTGTACGACAGCAGCCCCGACTTCATCGCGCCCAACACGCGGCGCAACGAAATCGTCAGCTTCGTCAAGGGTGGACTGAAGGACCTGTCCATCTCGCGCACCACGTTCGACTGGGGCGTGCAGGTCCCGAACGATCCCGAGCACGTCATGTACGTCTGGGTCGACGCCTTGACCAACTACCTCACCGGCGTCGGCTACCCGGACGCATCGTCGGAGAAGTTCGCCAAGTATTGGCCCGCTGACCTGCACATCATCGGCAAGGACATCACGCGCTTCCACACCGTGTACTGGCCGGCGTTCCTCATGTCCGCGGGCATCGAGCTGCCCAAGCGGGTGTTCGTGCACGGATTCCTGAACAACAAGGGCGAGAAGATGTCGAAGTCGGTCGGCAACGTCGTCGACCCGTTCGCGCTCGTCGACGAGTTCGGCCTGGACCCGCTGCGCTTCTTCCTGCTGCGCGAGGTCTCCTACGGCCAGGACGGTAGCTACAGCGCCGAGGCCATCGTCACCCGCATGAACGCAGACCTGTCCAACGAGCTCGGCAACCTCGCGCAGCGCTCGCTGACGATGGTGGCCAAGAACCTCGAAGGAACGGTCCCGACGCCGGGACCGTTCACGACCGACGACGAAGCTTTGCTGGCCCGCGCCGATGCACTGCTCGAGATCTGCCGACGCGAATTCGACGTCCAAGCGCTGCACACGGCACTGGAAGCGATCTGGTCGGTACTCGGCGAGACCAACCGCTACTTCTCCCAGCAGGAACCGTGGGTGCTGCGCAAGACCGACCCGGACCGTATGGCCACCGTGCTGTACGTGACGCTCGAAGTCCTGCGCATCGTCGGCATTCTGGTGCAGCCGGTGATGCCAGGATCGGCGGCTCGCATCCTCGAACTCCTCGGCGGCCCGGCGAACCAGTTCTCCGACATCGGCACCCGCATCGTGCCGGGTTCGCCTCTGCCCGCACCGTCACCGGTCTTCCCCAAATACGAGGTGAAGGACGTCTGAGGGTTCACCCCTCACGCAGACGCCGAGACCGCCTTCTCCAGTTCCTCCAGTGAGTTCTCCAGGTGTGTGAGCATGCGCTGCAGGTGTGGGACGCTGCGACGGCAGCCGATGAGGCCGAAGTTGAGCGAGTCGCCGTTGCTTGCGACGGTGATGTTCAATGCCATGCCGTCGCAGACGATGGACGCCGGGTAGATTCCGTCGAGTTTGGCGCCGTTCCAGTACAGTTCGTCCTTCGTTCCGGGGACGTTGGAGATGATGACGTTGAACGGCGGCGGGGTGTTGTTGACGAAGCCGGGTACCGGTCCGAAGAGCAGTGGCAGCATGGTGACGGCGCCGAAGGCGAGGGATTCGAGAGTGTTGAACTCCCGCATCATGTCCTTGCCCTTGACGGTGGAGTCGGTGATGGTGGCGAGCCGGTCCAGCGGATCCGGTTGGTGTGTACCGAGATTGCACAGGATGGTGGATACGGAGTTGCCCGGTCCGCTGTCCTCGCCCGGCTTGCGGAGCGAGACGGGAACCATTGCGATCAAGGGTGATTCAGGCAAGGCGTCCTGATCGATCAGATATCCCCGTAGGGCTCCCGAGCACATGGCGAGCAGAATGTCGTTCAGGGTAACGTCCAATGCCTTTGCGACCGCGTTCATTCGGCTGATCGACCAGCTTTCGGCCGCGAAGCGTCGCGCACCACCGATCGGCACGTTGAACATCGTTCGCGGCGCACGCAGCGGCAGTTGCGCACCTTCGTTGCGGACGGCGCGCACGCCCAATCGTGCTGCGGCAGGTACGAAGTCCGCGATGTCGCCGGCAAGCTTGCGACCGAGAGACAACCCCCCGGAGACCCTTTCCAGCGCTCCCGGCGCTTCCTTGCGCTTCTTCTCCCGGAACAGCGACGGATCCCACGTGGCGACGCCGGTGCGGTCGTCGGGGTCGGTGGTGAGGGTGTTCAACATCAGCTTGAGCGCGGACACACCGTCGACGAGCGAGTGGTGAACCTTGGTGTAGAGCGCGATCCGGCCGTCGGCGAGGCCCTCGATGATGTGCAGTTCCCACATCGGCCGGTACCGGTCGAGGGGTGCACTGTGGTGCAGCGAGAGAAATTGGAAGAGTTCTCTGATGCGACCAGGAGCAGGCAGTACCACGCGCCTCACGTGGTATTCGAAATCGATGTCGTCTTCCCTCGACCAGGTGAGGCTTCCCATGACGTTCACCGGTCGGCCGGGGCGTTTTCGAAACAGATCGTGAACGTCGCCCGTTGTGAATTGTTTGTGGATTTCTTCTGCAAATTCGTGGGGGTCACCAGGCGGAACGAACAACTGCAATCCGCCGACGTGCATAGGGTGTTCGCGAGACTCCGCGATCAAGAACATGGACTCGGTAACAGGCATGAGCGCCATCTGCGATCACCTTTCCGCCTAGTTTCGATCACGGTGTGACATCGAACACGACCGCATGTTTAGACAGACTAGGTCACGGGTTATTGTCCGTTACCAGGAGTTCCAAGAAGACGCGAAATGGAGGCGAGGACGATGACCACCGTGCTCACCGCTCTGCCCCAGCCGACGCCCGGAGGCGTCCCCACCAGGCTCGACATGCACGGTCGCAGCTTTCACTCGCGCGCTCTTTCGACGTATCTGCAGCTCACGGTTCGCCCCTTCCTCACGGTGTGGTCCAAGACGTCCGCTCTTCCGTGGCCGATGGGCCTCGTCGATTACGCGGGAATGCTGGTGCCGCCGCTCAAGGGAACCCGCCACAGCAAAGTCACGCTCGCCGAGTGCGAGGCGGAATGGATCCGCGCCGAGCGCGTTTCCAACGACCGCGTGGTGCTCTACCTGCACGGAGGCGCCTTCGTCTGTTGCGGGCTGAACAGCCACCGGCGTCTGACTTCACGTGTCTCGGCCAGCGCGGACGCTCCGGTTCTGTCGGTCGACTACCGGATGATGCCGCGCAACCCCATCGCACATGCGGTGGAGGACGGCGTCGACGGTTTCCGCTTCCTGTTGGAATCCGGGTACCGCGCCGACCAGATCGTCATCGCCGGCGACTCCGCAGGCGGGTACCTCGCCTTCATGGTCGCTCTGATGCTGCGCGATCTCGGACTGCCGACACCGGCTGGTATCGCGACCATGTCGCCGCTGACCGACATGGACCCCAGCGGCAAGCTCGAACACGCCAACGCATCGAAGTGCGCGGTCTTCCCTGCCGGGGCCGTACCCGCCCTGACGGTCCTCGCCGACCGAGTGGATGCCCGCATCGTCGTCGAAGGCGAACGGGGACCACGAGTTTCACCCGTCGACGCGGATCTCGTCGGCCTACCTCCGGTTCTGATCCAGGCGGGTTCCACCGAAATGGTGCTCGCCGACGCCGAACTGATGGCCGAGCGCCTCGCCGCAGCAGGCGTCGACTGCGAACTTCAGGTGTGGGACAACCAGGTACACGTGTTCCAGGCCGCCGACTTCGTGCCCGAAGCGCACCGCGCGGTACGCAAATTCGGCGCGTTCGTCAAAGTCCACAGCCCAATGTCGGCCACTGCCGACTCCGCCTGAGTTACCTTTCTTCTCATGGCAGTCACAGCAGATACAGAGGTCGACATCGCGGCCGAGCCGGCAGCGGTGTTGGACGTACTCATGGACGTCGAAGGGCTACCCGCGTGGTCGCCCGTCCACAAGAAGATCGAGATCATCGACCGATTCGACGACGGCAAGCCCCATCACGTGAAGATGTCGGTATCGATCCTCGGCATCAACGACGAGCAGACCGTCGAATACACCTGGGCGGACGACAAAGTCGTCTGGGACCTCGTCGAGGGTTCGCAGCAGAAGTCCCAGCACGGCGAGTACACCCTCACTCCGACCGACAAGGGAACACACGTGACGTTCTCACTGACGGTCGACCCGAAGATCCCGATCCCGGGTTTCCTCGTCAAGAAGGGCACCAAGACTATCCTCGCGGCCGCAACCGAAGGGCTACGTCAGCAAGTCGTCGGCTGAGCTTCTCGCAGCCAGGACCGCCTCGTAGAGATCCCGCTTGGACACGCCGCCGACTGCCAACTGGGCACAGGCATCCTTCAACCGCATGCCCGACGCCACCAGCTCCTCGACGTCGTCGATGAGGTCTTCCGGTTCCGACGCCACGGCGACGGCTCCGGCGAGGACGACGGTAATTTCTCCGCGTACTCCGTCGGCAGCCCAGTCGGCGAGTTCGCCGAGGGTGCCTCTCTTGACTTCCTCGTAGGTCTTGGTGAGCTCTCTGCAGACCGCGGCGCGGCGGTCGGGGCCGAGTACTGCGACGGCGTCGGCGAGGCAGTCGGAGAGGCGATGAGGGGCCTCGAAGAAGACGCAGGCGCGCGATTCGGTGGCGAGGGATTCGAAGAATCGGCGTCGGCCGCCTTGTTTGCGCGGCGGGAAGCCGTCGAAGCAGAAGCGTTCGACGGGCAATCCGGAGAGTGCGAGGGCGGTGGTGACTGCGGACGGGCCGGGTAGGCACGTCACCGGCAGGTCGGCGTCGACGCATGCGGCGACGAGGCGGTAGCCGGGGTCACTGACCGACGGCATTCCGGCGTCGGTGACGAGCAGGACCGATTTGCCGTCGCGGACAGCGTCGACCAGCCCGGGAAGCCGGGTCGTCTCCACCTGGTCGTAGAAGCTGACGATCTTGCCGGTGATGGCGACCCCGAGCCCCGACGCCAGCTGTTTCGTCCGGCGGGTGTCTTCGGCTGCGACGACGTCGGCCGTGGCCAAGGCGTCGCGGAGTCGCTGGGACGCGTCACCCAGATCGCCCATCGGTGTTGCGGCAAGGATCAGCATGGCGCCCATTCTTCTCCACCGGGCCTCGACCCCTACGATCGGTGTGTGGCCCTACGCGAGTCGACCGAGCGATACGTAGTCAGTCCGGGGCCGAGTACACCCGCTGCCGACTATTACCGCGACACCGATCGTCGGCGGGGGTGGATCGTCACTCTGGTGATCACGGCGCTCGCGGCCGTCACGCGGTTCGCGATGCTGCGCTACCCCACCGATGCCGGTACTCCGGTGTTCGACGAGAAGCATTACGCGCCGCAGGGCTGGCAGGTGTTCACCGGCGGCGGGATCGAGGACAACCCCGGGTACGGATTGGTGGTTCACCCTCCGGTCGGAAAGCAGCTGATCGCCGTCGGCGAGGCACTCTTCGGCTACAACGGGTGGGGCTGGCGGTTCTCCGCGGCGGTTGCGGGAACGCTGCTGGTGCTGATCGTGATTCGGATCGTGCGGCGTCTTGCCCGCTCGACGCTGGTCGGTGCGATCGCGGGCATTCTGCTGACCGTCGACGGCGTCACGTTCGTCTCGTCGCGCATCGGGATGTTGGACATCTTCCTGGCGTTCTTCGTGACGGCCGCGATGGGGTGTCTGGTCGTCGACCGAGACGACGTTCGACGACGCATGGCGAAGGTCCAGGCGGAGGGTCGCATCGCCGCCAGCGTGTACGGCCCACGAATGGGGGTGCGCTGGTGGAGGTTCGGCGCGGGAATCCTGCTGGGCTTGGCGTGCGGAACCAAGTGGTCCGGGATCTATTTCATCGTGTTCTTCGGTCTGTTGTCGGTCGCGTTCGATCTCGCGGCGCGGCGTGCGAGCGGGGTGCAGCGGCCGTGGATCGGCACGGCAGTACGCGACATCGGACCCGCGCTCTACGCGCTGGTGGTGATTCCGCTGATCGTGTACCTGTGCACCTACGCAGGGTGGTTCGCCAGCGAGACCAGCGTGAACCGACATGCCGTCGGCAACCAGATCGGCACGGACGGGCCGTTCTCGTTCGTGCCCGCTGCGCTGCGATCACTGTGGTACTACAGCGGCAACGTGCTCACGTTCCACTCGGGTCTGACGAACTCGGCGGGCAACGTCCACCCGTGGGAGTCGAAGCCGTGGACGTGGCCGATGGGTCTGCGGCCGATGCTGTACTACTTCGCCGAGGGCGACACCGTTCAGGGATGCTCGGCGAGCTCGTGCGTCAAGGCGATCATGCTCATCGGCACCCCGGCCATGTGGTGGCTCGCGGTTCCGATGCTGCTGTGGTGCCTGTGGATGATGCTGGTCCGTCGGGATTGGCGATTCGCCGTCGTGCTGACCGGCTACGGCGCAGCGTATCTGCCGTGGTTCGCCACGCTGGATCGGCAGATGTACTACTTCTACGCTGTCGCGCTCGCGCCGTTCATGGTCATGGGATTCGCACTGATCCTGGGGCAGATCATCGGCCGGGCGCGAGCGTCGGTGGAGCGACGTGGCACGGGGCTGATGCTCGTGTGCCTCTACGTGGCGCTCGTCGTGGCGAACTTCATCTGGTTGTGGCCGATCCTGACGGGAATGCCCATCACTCCGGATCTGTGGCAGCAGCAGCTCTGGTTGCCTTCCTGGCGTTAGACCCCTCCCCCGCACGTGAGTGGAAAGGTAGGCCCTGGCCGGCTGGAGCGGAGCCCGCGGAGCGACCCGGAGTCCGAGTTCTGCTCACAAGGGGGTCGTGGGAGAGGTCGCGGTAGAGCGAGATGCACAGCCCGATCATCACGAGCACGAACGGTGCGGCGGCGATGATGGTCATGGTCTGGAGCCCGTTCAGTGCGTCGGCGCCGCCGGTCCACAGCATCAGCGCGGCGATGCCGCCGGTGAGCACGCCCCAGAACACGACGACCCATCTGCTCGGTTCCTGACTACCGCGTTGGCTCAGTGTGCCCATCACCATCGATGCGGCGTCGGCTCCCGAGACGAAGAAGATGGCCACGAGCACCATGACCAGGACACTCGAAATCCCTGCGACGGGCAGGTTCTCGAGCATGCCGAACAATTGGGACTCGCTGCTGTCCCGGCCCGCGAGATCGATTCCGTTCTGTTGTTCGGCGATGCCCGCTCCACCGAAAATGGAGAACCAGACCAGGCTCACCGTGCTGGGCACGAGGATGACGCCGATGACGAACTCGCGGACGGTGCGGCCGCGGCTGATTCGTGCGAGGAACATGCCGACGAACGGCGTCCAGGACACCCACCATGCCCAGTAGAAGATGGTCCACGACGACAACCAGGTGGCGGTTTCGCCGCCGTCGCCTGCCGCTGCGGACCGAGCCGACATGTGCACGAGCTGGCTGGCGTAGTCACCGATGGTCGTCGGAATCAGATTGAGTATCAACACGGTCGGTCCGAGGACGAAGACGAAGACCGCGAGAACCAGCGCCAGCACCATGTTGATGTTGGACAACCACTGGATGCCTTTCGCGACGCCCGAGACTGCCGAGGCGACGAAGGCGAGCGTCAACAGTGCCACGATCGCGACGAGCAGCAGGGTGCCCGCCTCCCCCAGCCAGCCGAGAACCTGAAATCCCGAGCCGATCTGGAGTGCGCCGAGACCGAGCGACGCGGCGGTGCCGAACATGGTGGCGAAGATCGCGAGGATGTCGATGACCTTGCCGATGGGGCCCTCCGCACGGCGCCCCAGCAACGGGATGAACGCCGAACTGATCAGCTGCTTACGGCCGCGTCGATATGTTCCGTAGGCCACGGCGAGTCCGACCACCGCGTAGATGGACCACGGGTGCAGACTCCAGTGGAACATCGTCGTCGCCATCGCCGCCCCGACGGTGCCGTCCGATCCCGGGGGCGGAGAAACGAAGTGAGACAGGGGTTCTGCGACGCCGAAGAACATCAACCCGATCCCCATGCCGGCACTGAACATCATGGCGATCCAGCTGACGGTCTTGAATTCCGGCTTCTCGCCGTCTTTTCCGAGCGGAATCCTGCCGAACTTGCTGACTGCGAGGTAGATCGAGAACACGACGAACCCCGAGGCCGCGATGATGAACAGCCACCCGATGTTGGTCACCAACCAGCTCAAGATCGACGTCGTCGTGGATTCGAGCGAGTCGGCAGCGAGCAGGCCCCACACCAGAATCGCGGCGGTGATCGCTGCCGTCGTGCCGAACACCAGGTAATCCGTGCGCGGTGGGTGCGGTGTCGATCCGGAAACGACTGAACCCTGGGACCGCTCGGTATTCGTTGCCATAGGTGAAGTGAAGCACTATCACCGTGGTGGCGTGGCGAATTTCCGAGTAGGTGCCAGGGTTCCGGGTCGAGCGACGTGTCAGGCGCGCGCTTTCGCGAAGCTGGTTCGGCCGCCGGTGGCTGCGTCGAGGCTGAAGCGTCCGGCTCCGGTCGCGGCGATCAGCAGGGCGCCGACGCCGAGTGCCAGGACGAGCTCGTAGCCGCCCTCGGACACGAATACACCCAGGTCGTAGTGCACGAACAGGAATGCGCCGAGCATGTCGAGGAACAGCAGGATGCCGATGATCGGGGTGAAGATGCCCACCACCAGCGCGACACCGCCGATGAGTTCGACGAAGGTTGCGAAGTACGCGGAGGCTGCGGGCAGCGGGACGCCCATGCCTTCGAAACCGGCCTTGGTCGCGTCGAGTCCGTTGGTGTTGAGTTTCTGCCACCCGTGGGCGATGAACACGATGCCCAGTCCGATTCGGGCAACGAGGGTCGCAATGTCGCGGAAGATGGTCGAGTTCATGTCAGATCCTTCGGGCACGGCAATGGGAACCGGACTACCCTGACACAGTTATGTTGAAGCGTCAACTTAGTGCTGTGTCGACATGTCCCCGGATCTTCTCGTCGGACAATCCGAGGGCGCGCAACTCGGTGACGTACTTCCGCGCTGCGCGCGCCGCGTTGTCCTCCGTCGGATCCCCGCCCGACGCGATGAACGTCCCCAGACGCCCACGGGCGGAGATGACGCCCTGCGCCTCGAGTTCCTTGTACGCCTTCGCGACGGTGTGCGGCGCGATCGACAACTCCTCGGCCAGACCACGCACCGTCGGAATCTTGGTCTCCGCGACCAGTTCACCGCTCCGCACCAGATCGAGAATCCCCGACCTCACCTGCTCGAACAACGGGGTCCCGGACGCCGGGTCGACGTGGATGCGCATGCAGGACTTTCTATCACGCACTCACGCGGTCACACCGCGGAGACAGCGTCCTCCACGGTGACATCGCCCGACGTCAACATCAAGGTCTTGCCCGCGGTGGCCGGGGTGTCGATCAACGCTGCGATGACGGCCGCGACATCGGCGCGCGGCACCGTCCCGCGCTCCAGCGGCGGCGCGGTCAGCGTGACATGGCCCGACGGGTCGTCGTCCGTCAATCCCCCGGGGCGCAGAATCGTCCAGTCCAGCTTCTGCCTGGACTTCAGATCTTCCTCGGCCGCCGTCTTGGCCGCGATGTACGCCTTCCACGTGTCCTCGGCGTCGTCCGCAACCGGCTCACCCGATCCGAACGAGCTGATCTGTACGAACCGTGCAACACCGGCCTTCTCGGCAGCGTCGGCCAGCAGCACCGATGCCGCGCGGTCGACGGTGTCCTTGCGCTCGACGCCACCGGATGGCCCGGCTCCCGCCGCGAAGACCACGGCATCGGCGTCGTGCAACAGGGCAGCGACGTCCTCGACGGATGCGTTCTCGAGGTCCACCACCTCGGGGAGTGCGCCCAGCGCCGTCACAGCGTCGACGTGGTGCGGGTTTCGAATCAACGCCACCGCTCGGTCGCCCTGTGCCGTGAGAACCTGAATCAGGTGCTGCGCGATCTTGCCGTGTCCGCCTGCGATCACTACTCGTCGATCAGTCATTGCACTCGACTACCCGACCGGCTCGGACCACAAACAGTGGCACTATCTATGTCCATGACTTCGACTGCGACCATCTACCACAATCCCCGATGCAACACCTCGCGCACCGTGTTGAAAGCTATCCAGGAGGCGGGGATCGAGCCGACCGTCGTGAAATACCTCGAAACCCCGCCCACCAAGGACGGACTGCGCAAACTGCTCGACGACGCGGGCCTGACGGCCGCCCAGGCAATCCGTCGAAAGGAAGCGCTGTACAAGGAACTGGGGCTGAAGGACGCATCCGAGGACGGTCTGATCGCGGCAATGGTCGAACACCCGATCCTCATCGAACGCCCGATCGTCGTGACGGACAAGGGCACCGTGCTCGCGAGGCCGGCCGATAAGGTGCACGAGGTTCTGTAAGCGCAAGTAATGTCGAGGTATGCCGATGCCCGATTGGAAAGTGCGCGAGCTCAGCCCAGGCCAACTGTCCGAACGCAGCGGAGTTGCGGTGTCGGCCTTGCACTTCTACGAGAAGCAGGGCCTCATCACCAGCCGGCGCACGTCGGGGAACCAACGGCGCTACCACCGCGACACTCTGCGGCGCGTTGCGTTCATTCGCATCTCGCAGAAGGTCGGCATTCCGCTCTCACGCATTCGCGACGCGTTGGCCGACCTCCCGGAGGAGCGGACACCCACCAAACGCGACTGGGCCAAGCTCTCGGGCCACTGGCATGCCGACCTGGACCGTCGCATCGAGCAACTCGTCAGGCTTCGGGACGACCTGACGGGCTGCATCGGGTGCGGATGCCTGTCGCTCTCCAGTTGCGCGCTGGCCAATCCGGGCGACGAGTTGGCCGACAGCGGACCCGGCGCACGGCGACTGGACGTCGACCTATGACTTCTTCAGCAGTTTCCCGAACTGGTCGTTGGCCTTCTGAAGCACGAACTCGTAGGGCAGCGCGAACTTTCGAGCCCACCAGTATCCGAAGCGGATGTCGTTGGACGAGTAAACAAGATAGCGGTTCTTGACGATTCCCGTGATGATCGCGTCAGCCACCACGTCGGGTTCGACAGCTCGTTTCTCGAAGCGATGCTGCAGCTTCTGCACCCGCGGATCGTCGCGGTCGACGCCTGCGATCTCCACGGTGTTCACCAGGCCGGTCTTGACCCCACCCGGTACGACGAGGCTGACGCCGATGCCGTGCCGCTTGAGGTCGTAGCGCAGGACTTCCGACGCACCGCGGAGACCGTATTTGCTGGCGCTGTAGGCGGCGTGCCACGGCAATGGAATCAGGCCCGCCGCGGACGAGACGTTGACGAGGTGACCTCCGCGACCTGCCTTGACCATCGCGGGAAGAAAGTTCTCCATGACGTGGATCGGGCCCATGAGGTTGACGTCGATCATCGACTTCCAGTGCCGATGCTCGAGGTTCTCCACCGTTCCCCACGCCGAGATTCCCGCGACGTTCATGACGATGTCGAGGCTGTCGACGGACTCGTGCACCGTGGACGCGAACGACGTCACTGCCTCGTAATCCGAGACGTCGAAGGCCGCGTGCATCTCGACCGACGAGCCGACCGCCGCAACGGTCTCCTTCAATCCCACCTCGTTGATGTCGGTGAGATACAGCTTGGCGCCTGCCCTGGACGCCGCGATGGCCGTGGCACGCCCGATCCCGCTGCCCGCCCCCGTGACGAGCGTCCTCTTTCCTCGCAGATCCTTGATGGTCATCGTGTGTC
This sequence comes from Rhodococcus sp. RS1C4, assembly GCF_002258225.1. NCBI lineage: Bacteria > Bacillati > Actinomycetota > Actinomycetes > Mycobacteriales > Nocardiaceae > Rhodococcus > Rhodococcus sp. RS1C4. Next base: position 38,268 of record NZ_NOXZ01000007.1, read on the forward strand.
TCGTCCCCCACGAACTCGAAGAATGTGTCCTTCGCACCCTACGCGCCTGTCCGGTTGTCGCTGGTGGTGTCGACGGAGGAGACTGGGCCGATGGCAATTGTGTCGAGGGGATTCGTCGGCAAGAACAGAGGCGACTCGTCCCGTATCCCGCCCGGCCAGTACCGAACCGACGATTTCCCGGTTCTGTCCGCCGGGCCGACACCTCGCGTTCGTACCGAGGGCTGGGAGTTCACGGTCGTCACCGAGCGCGGCGAGAAACATCGTTGGACGTGGAACGAGGTGCGCGCTCTGCCCGCCGAGAAGCCGACGGTGGACATCCACTGCGTCACCAAGTGGTCCAAGTTGGACACTCGGTGGCGCGGGGTGTCACTCGACACGGTGCTGGACGGAATCGAGACCACCGCAACCCACGTGATGGCCCATGGGCGCGACGGGTACACCACCAACCTCCCGCTCGGTGAACTGCGTAACGGAAAAGCTTGGCTCGTATACGAATACGACGGAAAGCCGTTGCACCCCGAGCACGGTGGGCCCGCCCGCCTGCTGGTTCCGGGCCTGTACTTCTGGAAATCGGCCAAGTGGATCGAGAAGCTGACCTTGCTCATGCGCGACGAGCCCGGATTCTGGGAACGCAACGGATATCACGACTACGGCGATCCGTGGCAGGAGCAGAGGTATCAGGGAGATTGAACTGGCTGGTTGCAACACTCGTCGCGAAGATCAGGGAAACCTCGACCGCCGAGACCCTCGTCTTCGACATTCCGGACTGGCCGGGCCACATGCCGGGGCAGCACGTCGACGTGCGCCTCACCGCGGAGGACGGTTACTCGGCGCAGCGTAGTTACTCGATAGCAACTCCTACGGACGGCACGACCGTCGCGCTCACCGTGCAGACCGTCGACGACGGCGAGGTGTCGCCGTATCTCACCGGAGTCCTCGAGGTCGGCGAGCAGGTCGAAATGCGCGGCCCGATCGGCGGATGGTTCGTCTGGAACGAATCCGACCCAGCCCCGGTGCTGCTCCTCGCAGGTGGCTCCGGCGTCGTTCCTCTGATGTCGATGCTCCGCGCGCGCAGGACGGCCGAACGCAAGACTCCCTTCCGCCTCATCTATTCGGTCCGGACACCCGCGGAGATCCTGTACGCCTCCGAACTTCGCGCGATGCCCGGCGGAATCGACGTCGCATACCGCTTCACCAGGGAAGCTCCCGAGGGCTACCGAGGCCGCGTCGGCCGACTCACGTCGGACGATCTCGTCGTCGACGGATGGCCCGCCGAGTTCGCGCCGTCGTGCTTCGTGTGTGGACCGACGGGATTCGTCGAAGCGGCAGCGGACCTCCTGGTGCAGGACGGCCACCTACCGCCGCGCATCAGAACCGAACGATTCGGTTAGAGGCGCTTCGACATTTCCTCACGGTAATCGGCAACGGTTGACTCGATGCGCGTTGCATCGTCCTCGTCTCCGCGGTGGCGGGCGTCGTCGGCCCTGCTCTGCAGCGTCTTGATTGCTTTGCGGAGCTCGGCGTCGGACATTCGATGCTCGGTCAATGCTGTGTGGTTCATGTCACACAGTGTCCGCCTGGTTCCGAGACTCCGCAAGCAGGTGTCAGACGTGGACGGACTCGTTCACCAACTCGGAAGCGGGAACGAAACTGGACAGGCTGCGAGCCGCGAATTCGCGGAAGTACCCGAGCTTGTTCGGCGGTACCAGGGACGGCAGAACGGTGTTCCACACCTTCTCCATCCGCGACGGAGCGGTTTCCAGCGTCGACTGAGCCTCGGACACCATCAACACGCCGGCCAGCATCTCGCACACGAGAAGCGCAGCGTTGGACGAATCCAGATGATCGGCCACGTCACCGTGCTCGATCGCCCGGTCGAAGAGGTGCTCGAAGATGTTGCCCCAGGTGCCGAACACGCTGCCGCGAGCCGTCTCCGAGCCGTCGATCTCCATCTGCAGGCGGTACATCACACGGACCAACGGATCCGACGCGGCAAGTTCGAGGACTGAGTAGGAGATACCGATGACCGACTCGAGGGCGGGCGATCGCGAATCAACGAGGCCTGCACAGGCGGTGGATACGCGCTCATGGCCCTCGTCGACGATGGCGCGCGCGAGCTCTTCCTTGGACGCGAAATGGAAATACAGAGCGCCTTTGGTCACTCCGGACTTCGCCGACACCTGACTCAGTGTGGCATTTGCGTGACCGACCTCGAGAAAGAGATCTGCGGCTGCACGCAATGCGGCTGCACGCGTGGCTTCTGCCCTCAGTTGCCTAACCATGAACTACTCACCCCTGCTCAGTTGCCTACTCATGACACCGACGCCGCCCTGCTGAGACCGCTCGAGGAATGCTCCGAACCCGTCTTCTCGAATTCGCCGACCCACCCGACAGTCCGGTTGCGCAGGACAATACTAACCTCACATGTATCACTATTGTGATCCACGAGTGACGAGTAAGTGACGCCTTGGACGAATCAGATAACTATCGAAATATAAAGTTCCACTTCGCCGGTTTTTGTAACGACTTCGATGTCTTCTTTGTACGCACGAAATAGCTCGCCATTTGCTGTTGCGTCTTCGACCTGGGCCCACACGTCCTCGACCGGGTCCTGAATTACCCCATCGGGGACGAATACCGCATACACCCCACTGGGTACGGACACGAAGACATCACCCACGGGAACGTCCGACGGAGAATCGAACGGTGTCGCGACCACGGCGTTGTAATCACCGGCCGCGTCCGGGACGTAGACGGTGCTGATGTCGACGGGCTCCAGGTGCTGATCGCGAATTCGTTCGCGCAGATATCGGAACAGTTCACTGGTGCTGGCCTCGGCGCCCGGAGTGATCCTGGGCGCCACGAGGCCGCCGAACAACTCCGCGCTACGTGCGGTCACTCGATGACTCACGCCCGAGCACCCGACAGCTCGATCGACAGATAGAGGTCGATCTTGTAGGCGTGCGGATAACACTCGTAATCGGCGGTGAACGTCCGCGTGATCTCGTGCTGCTCTTCCGCGTGCTCGATCTGCTGCCACAACCGGACCATCACGTCGGGGAAATGACCGACGGACGAGAATTTTGCGTACTTGGCGGCCGGAATACGCGCGACCAGATGCCCACGCGTGACCTCAGCGAGAGTCGAACACCGGTAACCGACGATCTGAGTGTTGTACGAACCGATGCCCGGAGCGAAATCCGTGTAGACGGAGGCAAGTGGGCCGCCGATGTCCTGCTTCAGAACGGAAGACCACGCCTGATCGAGAGCAGGGTCGTTCAACCGCCCCAGCGCACGCTTGGGGCTGCGGACCGGAAGACCGGCAACCCAGGTTTCTTCGAGGTCGACGATCTCGAAAGCCATACACCACTCCACTACCTCGGGGCCGCGGCGAACGAGCCCGCGACCGGGGTGACGCTTCCCCAGTAGACGTCGACCATCGATACTGATTGAAACATTTTCCGGCCAAAGCCTACCGGTTCGATCTCCCCGCCATCACGACGGACTCGGCCCATGGACCAGTAATTCATCACGATCGGATGGCGCCGCCGAGACCATCCGCTTGTGACACCTCTCAAAAACAGACTGCGATGGATTAATTTCTTCCGTAACCGTGGACGTACCCGAATTGAATCCTGTATCAATACTCCTTGTCGGTGAGAGTGCCGACGTTCGCGAACACCACCCCTTCAGTACAAGGAGCTCACCGCATGGATCTCGCAGCATTCATCTCCAGCCTTCTCTCCACCGGCAGCACCACGGGAAGCTCCGCATCGGACATCCCGATCATCGACCTGCTGGGCGCTGGTTCCTCCAACTGATCCCAGACGCACCGAACAAATGAGGCTCGGCCCGGACAACCGGGCCGAGCCTCATCTTGTATGTACGACCATCTCTGGTGGATCTGAATTTTCGGTGGAGCTGAATCTTTGGTGGAGCTGAGGGGAATCGAACCCCTGACCTTCTCGATGCGAACGAGACGCGCTACCAACTGCGCCACAGCCCCTTCTTGCGATCCTTGCGAACCGCTGAGCAACCATATCAAAGGCGCGTAGGCGTCATGCTCCCGAGGCGCGTCGGATGTCGTCGTCCATCGAACCTTGCTGTTGGAACGGCTCGTCGTAGTGGTCCAGGTGGTCGAATTCCGGGTCCTCGTCGTCGATTTCGAGGACGACGGCACCCGGTCGCTTCAGACGCTGCGGTACCAGTTTGAGCTCGTCGTCCGTACGAGACTCGACACCGAGCCTGGAGCGGCCCATGCGAGTCATGCGTCGGCGACGGATTTCCTGCTCGATCTGCACCTGACGGCGGAGGTAGTAGAGGTACCCGACCAACGACAGCACTGCCAGACCGCACGCCCACCACAGCATCGGCGTGAGGATCACGGCTAGCGCGCCGGTGGTGATGGCCGCGAAGACCAACCCGAGCACTGCGCGCTGACGGAACGAGTACCGAGCGGCGCGCGCGATGGCGTCGGCCTCGGGATCGAATCCGCCGCGCCCCCGGCGGTTGGGAACGTAGTCCCGCTCGTCGGCGACGTCCGTGTCGTCCATGTCGGGATCTGCGTGAGTGTCCATACGGTCCTCCGCCTGGGTGTTCGGGTGTTCGCGACCGGATGGGTCGGTGTGCTCGGTACGCCGCCCGAAGACGACGCTTGCCGGAGCGGATACGCGCTCGTCGTATTCGGGCCGCCAGTCCGGGTCGCTGGCGTGGCCGGTTGCCGGTCCGCGTGCCGTCCGCTTGGTGCCGCCGCGATGGAGTACGCGGGTGGCCAAGGCGACGTCGGATGTCTGCATTATCCGAGGACGCTTGCTCGTCATCATCGGGAGCAGAACGAACACCCAGATGGCGACCAGACCGATCCAGATGATCGAGTTGGGCATCGCGCGCGTTCTCCTTCCGAGGCAGATCCGGTTACATCGGTGACTGGATCAGGCTATGCGGAAGAGGTGCCCTTACCGCGGAGACGCGCCGACCCGAATTACACACACGTCACTTTAGTCACACGAGTCTCGAGCCGTCAGCGGAGATGCTCACGCCCAGGCAGCTCGGCCTGCCCGTACCAATCGATCCGCGACCGTCCCCTGTACCTCGGTGGATGTCATGGCCACCAGAACGTGGTCGCGCCACCGTCCGTCGACGTCGAGGTAGTTCTTCAGCAAGCCCTCTTCGCGGAACCCGACGTTGCGCAGCACGGCCTGGCTCGCGTGGTTCTCCGGCCGCACCGTCGCTTCGACTCGGTGCAGGCCGACGGGGCCGAAGCAATGGTCCAGGCCCAGCGCCAACGCCGCCGTAGCGACGCCGTGGCCGTTGACTTCCTTGGCGACCCAGTATCCGATCCACGCCGATCGGAGCGCCCCGCGGACGATGTTGCCGACGGTGAGCTGGCCGCAGAAATCGCCGTTCAGCTCGATCGCCATCGGCAGCATGTGGCCCTTGCGGGCCTCCGACTTCAGACCGGACACGAGGCCTGGCCAGGCGGAGATGTGGTGGCGCGCAACCCATGCGCCTTCACCTGTGGGCTCCCACGGCTCGAGGTGTGCACGGTCGGCAATCCTCGTCCGACTCCAGGATGCACCGTCACGCAGCCGCACCGGGCGGAGCGTGACCGTTCCGGCCGACACCGTCAGAGGACCCAACTTCGCCGGCCACCCAGGGTGGCTCGACCACGTGCGTGACATTTTTCGATATTAGGCGCCCTGCGTATGTGAGTGGAAATGCGTCCCCCAGGACGCATTTCCACTCACGAGCTCTATCCCCTCTGCGCCAGGAAGGACACGTCGACCTCTTCGCCGGTGCGGATTTCGGTGACGTCGGGGTCGATGACGACCAGACAGTTGGCCTCGGCGAGGGTCGCCAGAAGGTGAGACGAGGCTCCCGGCGCTCCCCCGAGTGCCTGGACGAGGTATTCACCGGTTTCTTCGTCGCGCATCAGCTGTCCGCGCAGGAATCCCTTGCGATCCTCGATGGACGTGATGGGGGCGACGGTGCGTGCGGTGACGGTGCGGCGCATCGGCTGCCTGCGTCCGAGCGCGATGCGAATGAGCGGCCGGACCATCACCTCGAAGACCACCAGCGCGCTGACGGGGTTCGCGGGCAGCAGGAAGGTCGGGACCTCGTCCCGTCCGAGCTGGCCGAAGCCCTGAACCGATCCGGGGTGCATGGCGACACGTTCGACTTCGAGATCGCCCAGGTCCGAGAGTGCTTCGCGTACCGAGTCCGATGCACCGCCACCGACCGCGCCGGCGATGACGACGATCTCCGAGCGGATCAGCTGACCTTCGACCACTTCTCGCAGTCGCTTCGGGTCGGTGCTGACGATGCCGACGCGGTTGACGTCGGCACCCGCGTCTCGGGCCGCGGCGGCCAGTGAATAAGAGTTGACGTCGTAGACCTGCCCCGGCCCCGGCGTCCGGTCGGTGTCGACGAGTTCGCCGCCCACCGAGATCACGGACAGCCTCGGGCGCGGATGGACCAGCACCTTGTCGCGTCCGACGGCGGCGAGCAGGCCGACCTGGGCAGCGCCGATGATGGTTCCGGAGCGGACGGCGACGTCGCCGGGTTGCACGTCGTCGCCGATCTTGCGGACGTAGTCACCCGAACGCACCGGGCGATACACCTTCACCCGTGCGTGCCCGCCGTCGGTGCGGTCGAGCGGTAGCACCGCGTCGGCGAGCGTCGGCAACGGCGCGCCGGTGTCGACGCGGACGGCCTGCCGTGGCTGCAATCGGATCGGTTGACGCGACCCTGCGCTCACCTCACCCACGACGGGCAGGGTGAGTTCGATCCGCTCGTCGTCCTCGTTGCGGAGGTCCGTGCCTGCCTGCGCGACGTCGACGCTGCGGACGGCGTAACCGTCGATGGCCGCCTGGTCGAAGCCGGGCAGGGGGCGCTCGGTGACGACTTCCTCCGCGCAGAGCAGGCCCTGCGCTTCCGAGATCGCGACCCGAACAGGCCGCGGTGCAACTGCCGCAGCAGTCACGCGGGTCTGCTGATCCTCAACCGAGCGCATCTGGCCCTTCCTCCGATTTTCACACTTCGCGGGCCTACTCGTACTTCGTGAGCTGCGGCGCCCAGTCGTCACTCAGACGCTCGGTCAGCCACTCACGCAACGCCGGACCGTAATCATCACGTTCGAGAGCAAAGTCAACCGCAGCGCGGAGATATCCTCCGGGATTTCCGAGGTCGTGTCGGGGTCCGCGGTGGACGACGACGTGGACCGGGTGTCCTTCTTCGATGAGGAGGGCGATGGCGTCGGTCAGCTGAAGTTCGCCGCCCGCACCGGGCTCGATGCGTCGGAGTGCGTCGAAGATCGCGCGGTCCAGCAGGTAGCGGCCCGCCGCAGCGAACAGCGACGGCGCGTCTTCTCGGTTGGGCTTCTCCACCATGCCGGTGACCTTGAGCACGTTCGGGTTGACGGCGTCGGGAACCTTCTCGACCTCGAAGACGCCGTACGCGGAAACGTTCTCTTCGGGAACCTCGAATGCGCACAGCACCGAGCCGCCGCGCTTGGCGCGGACGCGCGACATGACGTCGAGAACGCCACGAGGAAGCACCAGGTCGTCGGGAAGCAGCACTGCGACGGCGCTCTCGTCGTCGTCGAGCACTTCCTCGGCGCACGCGACAGCGTGGCCGAGTCCGAGCGGCTCCTGCTGCACGACCGACTGGACGTCGAGAAGCGCGGGTGCCACACGAACCTTTTCGAGCATCTTGAGCTTGCCGCTGGCTTCGAGCTTCGTCTCCAGGACGAGGTCCTCGACGAAGTGTGCGACGACGCCGTCCTTACCCGGCGATGTCACGATCACCAGACGCTGCGCGCCGGAGTCGGCAGCCTCGCCGGCGACCAGCTCGATTCCTGGCGTATCGACGACGGGCAGCAATTCCTTCGGGACCGTTTTGGTGGCAGGAAGGAATCGGGTTCCCATTCCTGCGGCGGGAACGATCGCCGTTCTGAAATGCCGTACCGGACCTGTCGACGCGTCTGTCATATTGCCTACCCTATCCATGCTCGCTACGGATTCGCTCCGCGTGTGATGGCTGTTTCCCGTTGGTGCTTAAGCTGAAAACTTATGACGAATGGTGAATTCCCGACGCCTGTGTCCAAGGACGCGTGGCGACGTCATGTCTTGAATTCTCGTCGCGCTCTCAGCGCCGAAGTTCACGCCGAGGAATCCAGGAAACTCTGTCATGCCGCGGCTGATTCGGCGCGGGGAGCGAGTGCCGTGGCTGCGTACGTGCCGGTCGGGAGTGAACCGGGCTCACTCGATCTGCTCGACGAACTTCTACATCGAACCCCCCAGGTTCTGGTCCCGGTCGCGAGGGAACCGGGGCCGTTGCACTGGGCAGAATACACAGGTCGGGGCAGCCTTCGGGCGGCTCCCTACGGATTGCTCGAACCGAGCGGTCCGGTGTTGAACCCGGAGTCCGTGACGCGGTGTTCGTTGGTGTTCGTGCCCGCTCTCGCCGTCGATTTCCGGGGCGTTCGGCTGGGCCGAGGTGCCGGTTTCTACGACAGGACGCTGGACTTCGTCGAACCAGGCGTTCCGATCGTCGCGATCGTGCGCGACGGGGAACTGGTGGATAAGTTGCCCGAGGAACCGCACGATCGTCGCTCGACGCACGCGCTGACACCGGACGGAGGCCTGGTGGAACTCACTGGGGAATAGTCGGCCGAATGGCTTCGTTGGCAGTCATGACTGTAGAGTGCCAATGCTCTCTCTTTCACCGATGGAGTGGACCAGCGCGGAGGATCATCGATGCCCACATATTCGTACGCCTGCACCGAATGCGACAACCGATTCGACATCGTGCAGTCCTTCAGTGACGACTCCCTGACGGTGTGCCCGGCCTGCTCGGGCAAGCTGCGCAAACTGTTCAACTCTGTCGGCATCGTGTTCAAGGGCAGCGGATTCTACCGAACCGACAGCCGGGGCGGATCCAGCTCGGTGAGCGAGAGCGCAGGCGAGTCCAAGAGCGACTCGTCGACCAAGACGGAGACCAAGACGTCGTCTACCAGCGATTCCTCGTCCTCCAACTCCAGCACGACCACGTCGAGCACGCCGTCGAAGGCTGCTGCCAGCTCCTAGTTTTTCCAGTTGTCCACAGGCTCCGGCTTCATCCACAGCCGGAGCCTGTTTTCGTCGGTGTAGGACTCCGCGGTCGCTAGCGTGACCGACATGCCGCCTTCCCGTGATCGCCGCCGGTCCTCCGGCCGGCACCCGTCGAAACTCTCTGCGTCCTCTCGTCTCGACGCCACCCTGCTCGATCGCCTGTCGGCTCGGCCGACCTGGATGCACGCTGTTCTGCTCCGCCGCATTGCGGCGGGCGTTCTCGCCGCCTGCGCTGTGGCTCTGTTCGCGCGCGACGCGGCGGCCGACGATCATGTCGTCGTGGTCGTCGCCGCGCGGGATCTGACGCCAGGAGTCCAGTTGACGGTCGACGACGTGGAACTTCGTGAGTACGCACCGTCGTCCGTGCCGGACGGTGCGATCACCGACGTCGACGACGCGTCGGCGCGTACTCTGGCCGGCCCAATCCGTGCCGGTGAGCCGCTGACCGATGTGCGCTTGCTGTCGTCGCGCCTGGCCGAGGCCATCACCGAGTCGGCGAACGCACGAGTGGTTCCGGTTCGTCTGGGCGATCCCGGCGTGACCGAACTATTGCGGTCCGGAGATGTCGTCGACGTTCTGACCGTCGGCGACAGTGACGACGACAGGTCGCCCCGAATTCTGGCGAGGGAGGCCGTCGTCGTTCTCGTATCGGCCGACACACCACAGCAGCGCGGCAGTGACCGTGTGGTGCTGATCGCCATGTCAGCGAACGATGCAACGACCGTTGCCGGAGCCTCGTTGACCAGCTCGCTCACGGTGACGTTGCGCTAGGGCCCGCTCAGCTGCTGGCGGCAAGCCCCGGGTCGGTCTTCGCGGGAGGCTTCACTTCTTCGTCGTGGATCGGGGCCTGCTGGGGCTCCAACTTGCCGACGAACGTGGCGTGGTCGGTGAACACGAGTGCGCCGATCGTGTCGGTGAAGACGACGCGGACCCCGTAGACGTCGGCGCCGTCGGCGGCCTCGTAGGTCTCGATGAAGACGTCACTGTGCAACGCGTCGTCGGCGCGCATGGGCCGATGCTCCACGACGCGCTGGTCCGAGAGGTGGAGCACGTAGGAGTCGAAGTCGGCGAAGACGTTTCGCATGACATTGAGGGCTGCGGACGTTCCGAGGTTCCGGTACGCCTCGTCCCGGTGGGCGTAATCCCCCACGTCGGCACGCGTCGGGAACAGCCAGAGCAGCGCAGACTGATCATCCAGCGCGATACTCGGATCGTGGAACCGCGACAGCCGGTGCCGCTTGCCGATCTGAGCGTCGATCCAGTCACGTGACGGTGCAGCATCCCCTGCTCTGTGACGACCCATAACCGGGATCCTATCGTGCGAGGTCGCCTTGCACTAACTCTGTTAAAAATCACAAGTACTTTGCTTACTGACGGGTAAAACACCTCTGGCGGTGACGCGAAATGCGTCACCGCCAGAAGCGGAAAATGCGACGAATCAGCCGATGCTGAAGGGCTGTCCCCACAGCGTCACGGTGGACGTCACTGCGTCGTTGTCGATGGTGACGTTGACGTAGGACCGCGCCTCAGCGAATCCTGCGCAGCCCGAGACACTGAGGGTCTCGTCGACGTACGTGTAACCGCCGCCGTTGCCGGAGAAGTCGAAGCTGTTGGACGTGTCCGTGGCAACGGTGACGCCGTCGATCTTGGCGCTTGTCTCGTCAGCGACCAGTTTGATGTCGTTGAGCTGACCGGGAGCCAGGTCCAGGTTGACGCCTGCGCCGATGTCGTACGTGTTCGGCTGCGTGCGGTTGATCTCGAGTGAACTCAGGGGTTTACCCGGCTCGAGCTTGATCGTGTTGCCCTGGCCGAAGGATCCTTCGACGCCGCCGCTGATGCCGGCCGCGAAGTCCACCTGGCATCCGACGAGGAAGCCCGGTTCGATGGAACCGCCACCGGGGTTGGAGGTTTCGACGGTGTAGTTGCCGGTGACCCACACGTTGCGCTGGGTCGGGGTAGCACCCATGGACGGCGATATCAGGCCGCTCTGGCCGAATCCCTTGATGGTCACGACGGTTCCGTCGATGAGCGTCTTCGAGATCTCGTTGTCCGAGAGCGGCACGAAGGTGTCTGCGTTGGCTGCGCCGGCCGACCAGAAGCCGAGTGCGACGGCTCCTGCTGCGCCCAGCGCCGCGATGCGTGCGGCTGCGCTCTTGTTGTTCTTCACGTTGGTCTGTTCCCCTCGTAAGTTCTGCGAAGTCGTTCGAGCGTCAGCCGAGGCTGAACGGCTGGCCGTAGAGCGTGCCCTTGTATCGGTAATCGCCGGTCAGCTCGAGCGTGGTGTACGAGCGAGCCTGGGCGTACCCACCGCAGTTCTGCACGGAGATCGCGACGTCCTGGTACTGAATCGCCGTGACGGGGCCCTTGACGTCCTTCGAGGCGACCTCGACCGCAGCAACTTCGCGATCCTTCAGCGGAACCTCGAACGACAGACCGCCCTCGATCTTGTTGGTGGTCTCGCCCTCGCCACCGATCTGGAACAGATTGGGGAACAGCGTGATGATGTTGGTGTTGCCGCCTTCGATGCCTGCACCGAGGTCGAAACCGAGGTTGAGGTCTTCCATGTCCAACTGGCACCCGACGAGATATCCGGTCTTGAGGGTGCCTTCTGCACCCTCGGGGACCTCCGACAGCGCAGTGCCGGTGGCCCATGCGTTCCGGTTCAGCCCGTTGAAGGCGATCTGCGGAGCAACCTTGGCGGACTCGTCGAAGTGGGCGATCTTGTAGGGCCCTGCCACCTTTTCGCCGTTAGGGAGGGGCACGAAGGTTTCGGCATTGGCCACCCCGGTGGACATCAGTCCGACGGCCATCGATGCGGCTGCACCGAGCGCCGCGATTCGGCCGATTCGGCGCAGCGCCGTGAAACGAGACTTGTTCATAATTCCCCTCGTTGAAGCAACACATCGAGTCGTTTCGCAGGCTCCACTCCTGCCGAATCCGACCGCCTCGACTTACATCACCGAGACTCATTCCTGGGGAAGGATACGGGATGAAATGCCCGTAGTCATTAACAACTTCGAATGATTTTTGTGTGTAACCCTCACATACGCGCACTTTCAATCACTTGCGACGTCCGACAGATCCGCATCTCGGTCGACTAACGTCTTGCCCCAGTACACAACGCGCACGTCCGATCGAAAATGAGGAGGGCTCATGCTCAAGGGATTCAAGGACTTCCTGCTCCGAGGAAACGTCGTGGACCTCGCCGTGGCGGTTGTCGTCGGCGCTGCGTTCACTGCGATCGTCACGGCATTCACCACCAACATCGTCAATCCCCTCGTGGCCGCCATCGGCGGTTCCAACGAGTACGGCTGGGGATTCCAAATCACATCCAGCGCCGAGACTTTCATCAATGTCGGCGCAGTGGTGACCGCAGTCATCAACTTCATCATCATCGCGGCTGTCGTCTACTTCGTCCTCATCTTGCCTGTGAACACGGCCAAGAAGCGGTTCGTCAGCCAGCCCGAGAAGGAGCTGAGCGACGTCGACGTTCTCGTCCAGATTCGCGACATCCTCGCCGGCGGCACCGACGTCGGCCGTAAGCTCTCCACACCCGCGGACACCACCGGCGGCAGCGGCGAAGCCATCGGCGACACCGACGAGCCAAGCGGTGGGGCACACAGCAAGTCCTGAAAAGCGAGAGGAATAGCGCCTGCTTCTACCGACGAATCGGTAGGATCAGGTGCTTTTCTTAATTCAAACAATCTTTCGGTTCGGAAATCTTTGAACCTAAGACAAATGGCCCCGGCGATTCGCCGGGGCCATTTTCATTCTGAACTGGGCGATCAGAACTTCTGGAGCGGGAACTCGGCAAGAGTGATCGTGGTTCCGTCGCTTTCACACGCGGATGCCACAGCGGCAGAGTTATCGACGAACGCCTGACCGGATTCGCTTCCTGGCTCGGCAAGTTCCAGTGAGTCCGCCGGAAGTGCTGTCACCAACGTCTGCAGCTGCGTCTGAACGTCACCGGAGGCAACGTCCCCGAGGGGTGCGAACTTGGCGATCGCGGCATCCTTGTCCGCCGTCCACTTCTCGGCGTCACCGTCGACGGGACCGGCCGCAGTCAAGTCGGTCAGCTCGTCATGTGCAGCCGCAAATTGGGTGCACGCATCGGCATTCGCTCCGGACGCGGAATCGTCGCTCTCACTGCTACATCCGGCAAGGGCGACCAGCGCAGTCAGTGCAACCGCGGAGATCAGAGTGGAACGCATTTGGTATCAGCCATTTCTCGTGCCGAGCAGGCACACCGGCACCTGCCGCACGTTATCGAAGATGGAAGGGTCAGAACACAGATCGGGCCCGCCCGGATGATTCCGGACGGGCCCGATCGTAATGTCAGTGTGTCAACACTGGGTCAAACAGTGGTTCAACCGATCGAGATCAGTTGAAAGTCCACGGGTTGCCGTAGGTCACAGCAACGTCACCGGTGGAGCTGGTGACCGACACGTACGGGCGAACGCGGACGTTGCCGAGGATGCCGGTCGCGGTGCCGTGAGCATTGGCGATCTGGATGGTGCCCGAAGCGCCTGCAGCATCGCCGCTGGTGCCCTGGATTTCGCCCGATGCTGCGGTGGCGTCGACGATGCCGGGTCCCGGTGCAATTTCCGCGGAGAATCCGAGCGAGGGAAGGAGGTTGCCGGTGCTGAGGCTCTGACCGGTGGTGGACGGATCGCCACCACCCTGTCCCGCACTCAGCCCGATGCTGAAGTTCGGGGTCTCATAGCCAAAGGTCACGGATCCGCCGAGGCTGGCCGGGTAGCCGACCTGGTAGCCGATGGCGACGGTGCCCTCGAAGTCGTCAGCGTCAGGTCCGGTAACTTCCCAGCCTGCAACGCCGTTGGCGAACCACTCACGGGTGAGCGGGTTGCCGTCCAGCGGAGGAACGCTGTTGAGGAACGTGTCGGACAGCGTCACGGTGATGAGGTTGCCGTTGGCATCCACAACCGAGTTGGTGCTGTCGACAGCGGCGGACGCGGTACCCGTACCGAGCACCAGGCCGACAACCGAAGCGCCGGCAACAACTGCAGCGCCCATGGACTTCAGTCCACGGCTACGCCGCGGCTTCTGGATCTCCGTCATTTACTTCCTCATCATGTTCAGTCCCAGCGCAGTCGCACGGGAAGCTTGTGGCTTTCACCCTCGGTTCCTCGTCAGCAACGACGCTACGACTCCCCGAGCAGAACTAGATCCTTGGATCAGGTTCGTATATCAGTTCTGCCAGCCGCGTCCGGAGCGTGTTGCTCGCACCCGGTCTGCCAGAAGCTGAGGGGAACATTAGAGGAGTTGCCGGATCGTGACAATCCCTACGATTGCCCGTCGTACATGCCCGAATCGTGATGTGTTTCAAGCATGTGAACGGTTTTCACACCCTACCGGACAGTAACCCCGGTCACACCCATCGCCGCCGTTGTCGATCCGTTACAAACCTCACCGCGGCGTAAACACCCGCTGATATGGGAAGACGCTCGAGTAACGCAGCGCCCGGACGGAGACCGATCACCGGGCGCGAGGTTTCGAATCGCACTGATTGGAAGTCAAGCGGTGCGTGTCGGACACGAGCCGACGCTAACGGCGCGTAAACGAACTACTAACAGGACTGTGATTCACACCTAAAAATGTGTTGTGGATCACATCAGAAGTGGTGGGGTGGACGTTCGCGTTCGAACCACTCGGCCGACGTCCTGGACGTCGACTCACTCCGATCGTCGGCCGTCTGTTCCGGGAGAACGTCACCGAAAACGCGAGCGAGCCGGGCCCGTTGCGCACGGGCCCGGCTCTCAGCGTCCTGCTCTGTCATGTTCTGCTCTGCCCTGTTTGTCGCGGGCTTCTCGTCCTCAGGCATCGGCGATGCTCAAGCGTCCAACCCGGACAGCTCGGTGATGACCTGAGCGGCCAGCGGAGTCAACGTCGCCATACCGTCGCGGATAGCCGCCCGCGAGGACGCCAGATTGACCACCAGGGTGCTTCCCGATACCCCCACGAGACCACGCGAGAGCCCGGCGTCGAGTGAACCGGCCGCGAGCCCCGAGGACCGCAGCGCCTCGCTGATGCCCGGAATCTCGCGATCCAGCACCTCGGCCGTGACGTCGGGAGTCACGTCGCGGGGCGAGACACCGGTCCCGCCGATGGACACCACCAGATCGACACCGCCGATCACCGCAGTGTTGAGGGCATTGCGGACGTCGACCTCGTCCGACGTCACCGCGACCACCCCGTCGACCAGGAAGCCCGCCTCGGTGAGCAGCTCCGTTACCAACGGACCCGTCGAATCCTTCTCGTTGCTGTGTGCGGTCCGATCGTCGACGATCACGACCAACGCCCGCCCGGCCAGAGGTGCCTCGTGTTCCATACCGATAACCGTAGTAGTAGAGCCCGCTCCCGATTCACGCTGTGCGTAAATCGTTGCCACGGTTGCCAGACGCTCGGTGTCGATCGGCATCATCGACCACCGGGGAAGCCGGGGATCTGCAGAGGCGACTGCGACTCGGACGGCGCCTGCACCGCTGCCGTCTGCGGCTCTGCCGTTCCGAGCGTCACGTCCACCGTCTTCTCGCTGCCGCCCTCGGTGTAGGTGATCTTCACCGAGTCTCCCGGTGCGTGCGAGCGCACGGCTGCGATCAAAGCATCCCCGCTGGTGATGACGCGATCGTCGACCTTGGTGATGACGGCACCCGTCGGGATCCCGGCTCCTGCCGCAGGCCCGCCTTCGGTGACCTCGACGACAGTCGCACCGTTCGCGTTGTCCTGAGAGGGCACCTGCACGCCGATCATCGCCTGCGTGGCCTTGCCCGTCGTACTCAGTTCGTCGGCGATGCGTTTTGCTTGATCGACCGGGATCGCGAAGCCGAGGCCGATGGATCCGCTCTGCGATCCGCTCGACTGGCCACCGCCGAGTGTCGCGATGGCGGTGTTGATGCCGATCAGCTGACCTTCGGTGTTCACGAGCGCGCCACCGGAGTTACCGGGGTTGATGGCCGCATCCGTCTGGATGGCGTCGATGACGGAGTTCTGGTTGCCGGATTCACCGCTCGTCGAGACCGGGCGGTTGAGCGAGGACACGATGCCCGTCGTGACGGTTCCAGCCAGGCCCAGTGGCGAGCCGATGGCCACGACCTGCTGACCGACCTGGAGGTTCGACGACGTTCCGAGTTCGATCGGCGTCAGGTCCGTGCGACCCTCGACCTTGATGACGGCCATGTCCGAGACCGCATCGGCGCCGACGAGCGTCGCCTGAGCCGTCGAACCGTCGTTGAAGGCGACCGTGAGCTTGCCGTTGGCTCCGGCGCCCGTCGCCACATGGTTGTTGGTCAGAATGAGACCGTCCGACGAGAGGATCACACCGGAGCCCTCGCCCTCGGCCTGACTGCCGGTCACCTGGATCTGCACCACGCTGGGCAGGACCTTGTTCGCGACGGCCTGGATAGAGCCGTCGGGGATGTTCGCTGCGGGCTGAGCGGCCGTCACCGTCGAGTTGAGGGAGTTGGTGGCGTTGCCGGCTCCGTTGCCGCCTCCCGCCGCATAGACACCCACTGCCCCGCCGATACCGCCGCCGACCAGAACCAGTGCAATTGCACCCGCAGCGATCGTCGCGCGGCCCGGTCGCCTGCGCAGAGCAGGCGGAGCCTGCACCGGAGCGTCGTGCTGCGTCGGAGCTGCATGAGCCTGGTTGTACCCGTAGCTCTGGGTCGGCGCGCCCTGCTGGTACGGATTGTGGCCGTACGACGGGGCGGCGTACGGGTTGTGCGAACCCGGCTGCCCCTGCTGAGTCGGGAACTGCTGTGTCGCATGCGGATCGGACTGCGGAGCCGGATTCTGCCGCGTCGGATTCTGCTGGGCAGGATCGTGCGGGGTCGTGTTCGGCTCGGAGTCGTTACGATCGTCGGTCATCTGCAGTCGCTTCTTTCACTAGAAACCTCGCGTGGTGCGAAGTCACCCGCTCTGTTGTCGACTACATTGCCGGTCCGTACTGAGAGTGCGCTGAGATGCGCCTATCAGTTTCCCATGACTGTGCCGTCGGAATCGCCCTCTTCGGCCGCCACCAGGTCCGGTGCCGATTCCCCCGGCAGAACGATCCGAATGAGCGCACCTCCGCGCTCCGACACCTCGACGCCGATGGTTCCACCGTGCTTGACGACGACCTGGCGCACGATCGCCAACCCGAGACCGGAACCCGGCATGGACCGCGATGCCGTCGAGCGATAGAACCGCTCGAACACCAATTCCCGGTCCTCTTCGGGAATTCCAGGGCCCGCATCGTCGACGGTCAGCTCCATCAACCCGTCGCCGATCCTGCGCATGACGACACGAACTTCACCGCCCGCCGGACTCCACTTGGCGGCGTTGTCCAACACGTTCAGAACCGCACGTGACAATCCGGCCTGATCGCCGTAGACGAACCACGGCTCCAGCGTCGCATCGAAGTCGATTTCGTTGCGGCGACGCCTCGCTCGCTCGAGACTCCGCTCGACGGCGTCGGCAAGATCCACCCGCTCGAACACCGTCTCCGGTGCGTCCTCCCGAGCCAGATCCACCAGATCACCGACGAGCGTGGACAACTCCTGAATCTGCGCGACGACGTCCGTACGCAGCTCTGCCATGTCCTCGTCGGGAATCGCCGGCGCCCCGGGACGGCCGGCAGCGATCAACAATTCCATGTTGGTCCGCAGCGACGTCAGCGGCGTACGCAACTCGTGACCGGCGTCGGCGACCAATCGGCTCTGCCGCCCACGCGATTCCGCCAACGCACGAAGCATCGTGTTGAAACTCGTCGTCAGCCGGGCCAATTCGTCGTCGCCGGTCACGGGAATCGGCGTCAGATCATCCGTCCGCGCAACCCGTTCCGCGGCAGCGGTCAGGCGCGCAATGGGTCTCAACCCGGTTCTGCCGACAGCCATGCCCGCACCCGCCGCGAGCACGACGCCGAAGGCGCCGACGACCAGAAGCACCCACGCCAGCCGGTCCAGCACAGCACCCGTCGGCGACAGTCTTTGCGCGATGACGATCGCACTGCCGTCCTGTGCACGCTGACTCAGAACACGCTGATCGTCGACCGTGCGCAAGGACAGATCCGTCCGGCCCTCCGCGACAGCGATTTCCGGCTCACCGATCGGCACCTTCGAACCCGGCGGCACGTACTTGCTCAGGTCCGGAAAGACAAGCGCGACGGACACGTCGGTGCTGTAGAGCGTCGCGCCGGCAACGTAACGAGGGTCGAACGTGACGATGTTGCTGTTGATCAGAGCGTCCGCACGGGTGCGAAGCTGACTGTCCACGTCGCCGTACAGGGCCCGCGAGACCACCGCGTACGCCGCGATCGCCATCACGGCCACCGCCACAGCCACCACCGACGCCGCCAACAACGTCACCCGCCAGCGCAAGGAGACCGTGCGGGTCAGCGGCATCGGAGGACGCATCGCGGCCGGATCCGACGAACGCTGCCCTACCGTCGAACGCTGACCGAAAGGAGCGACCATCACGGAGGCGTCTCGCGGAGAACGTAACCGACGCCGCGGACAGTGTGGATCAACCGAGGCTCACCCTCGGCCTCGGTCTTACGGCGCAAGTATCCGACGTACACCTCGAGAGCGTTGCCCGACGTCGGGAAGTCGTACCCCCACACCTCCTCCAAGATGCGGCTGCGAGTCAGAACCCGACGCGGGTTCATCATCAACATCTCCATCAGCGAGAACTCGGTACGCGTCAGACTGATCGACCGCTCCCCGCGGGTGACCTCACGGGTCACGGGATCGAGCGACAGATCAGCGAAGGTCATCGCCTCCGATTCACCCTCGGCGTCCATCGCCGTCCGACGAAGCAGCGCGCGCAAGCGAGCAAGTAGTTCTTCGAGCGCGAAAGGCTTGGGCAGATAGTCGTCGGCGCCGGCGTCGAGGCCCGCGACGCGCTCGGACACGGAGTCACGCGCAGTCAGCACCAGGATGGGCAGATCATCGCCCGTACTACGCAGCCGACGGCAGACTTCCAACCCGTCCAACCGCGGCATCATGACGTCGAGAACCAAAGCATCCGGGCGAGCCGCAGCGACTTTCTCGAGCGCATCGAGCCCGTCGACCGCCAATTCCACCGTGTACCCGTTGAAGGTGAGCGACCTCCTGAGCGAGTCCCGGACTGCTCGATCGTCGTCGACAACCAAAATGCGCATTGTCATAGTTTGTCCTGACGGACTGAGATATGTCTGAGAAGGGGTCTAGTCCACACTCGGCAAGCGCCGCGCAATGGGCAGATTCCACCGACGCCACAGAGCCAGCACCCGCAGACCCGTCGCAATGATCGTGCCCGCGACCAGGCCCACGTTGTCCGGAAGGCCCGACCCCTCGACGATCGCCACCACCGTCGACCCCAGCAGAGCCGGCACCGCATACAAGTCCCGGCGCAGCAGCAGCGGAACCTCGTTGACGAGAACATCCCGGATGACGCCGCCGGCCACAGCCGTCGTCGCGCCGATCAAGCATGCCGACAACGAGCTGCCACCAGCAGCCAACGCCACCGTCGCACCCGTCGCAGCGAACAGCCCCATCCCGAAGGCATCGAACAACAGAACCCCACGCCAAATCCGATTCATCACCGGATGCGCCACGAACACCACCAACGACGTCGCCAGAGCAACCGTCACATTCGGCCACTGATCCAACGACGTCGGCGGATGAATGCCCAGCAGCACGTCGCGAATGATGCCCCCGCCGATACCCGTCGTGATCCCGACAACGCACACCCCGAACAAATCCAACCGCTTACGAACACCGATCAGCGCCCCGGACGCCGCAAACGCCACAATCCCCACATACCCCAGCACCTCGACCAGCACGGGACAAGCGTCGCACGAGTGGTCGACGCCTCCAACTCGCTGGTGGACGAGTCCCCTACTCCGATCCGTCGGACGCGGAGTCCGATCGACGCGCTCGGCGCTCGACGCGTTGCCGATCGGCCAGGTACGCGATCCGAAGAAGCTCCAGAGCAGTATCTAGGCTTCGAGTCTCCGGATTCACCACGCACACCCAACCCGGGTACACCGGATGAGGATGAAACACATCCACGGCGCCGACGTCACTCACCGACGCATCTTCGGTGAACCGGTCCGCTCCCGAATGAATGTTCAGGCGCCAACGATCGGTGTCGTCCAGACGCGAACCCGTGTCCCCAGGATAGTTTTTCGTCACGATCGTCGCGAACGGTTGACGGGTGCGCGGAATCTGTCCGTCGGGCGCGTAATAGAAGAAGTGATCGCCCCACGATATCTCTGGGTGTGCACTCCCAGGTCCTGGAGCAAGGTCGAGTACACCCTCGTAGGTTTCGACCTCCGACAGAATCCGTTGAATCGACATGGTGTGGTCAGACTTCCCTCAGCTTCACGGTCCCGTCCTCGTCCACACTCCAGCCAGGGTTGTGGCATACCTCCCAGATGACGCCGTTGGGGTCGGCGAAGTGACCGTTGTACCCACCGAATGCAGCTTTCTGCGGCTGCTTGATCAATGTCCCACCTGCCTCGACGGCTGCCTTCACCACTGCGTCGGCTTCGGCGGGCGAGCTGACGTTGTGGGAGAGCGTCAACCCGCCCACCGTTGCGGGCCCGTCGTTCCGCCCGAGGTCCTCGGTGAATTTCTGTGCGTCGAACAAGCCCAGAACCAAGCCCGACGCGATCTGGAAGAAGATGATCTCTCCCGGTACATCCAGAAGAGGTGTCCACCCGAGGCCGTCGCGGTAGAACGCTCGGGACGCATCGACGTCGGGAGTAGCGAGTGTCAGGAAATGTACGCGCTGATCCATGCACCCAGTCTGACGCCTCCGCCCCGGTCTGGCAGGCTTTCCACGGTCACTACCGAAGAGAGTGCAGGTGAGAAAGTTGCCGATCGTCGACAACGCGGTCTATGTCGACGGCAAGCGTGCCGTCACCCCGGACAACCTCGACAGCACCTACGAGGCCATGCGAGAACGACACGGCATGGCGTGGATCGGTCTCTACCGACCCGAGGAAGAGGAGATCAATTCGGTTGCAGCCGAATTCGGACTCCACCGCCTTGCCGTCGAAGACGCCATCGCCGCGCACCAGCGTCCCAAGCTCGAGCAGTACGGCGACCAACTCTTCGTCGTCTTCAGGCCCGCCCGCTACATCGATGAAACCGAGAAGGTCGAGTTCGGTGAGCTGCACGTCTTCCTCGGACCGGACTTCGTCGTCACTATCCGCCACGCCGAATCGCCCGAATTGTCCGCCGTCAGATCGCGATTGGAAGCCGACCCCGAGCTGTTGACGCTCGGCACCGAAGCCGTCATGTACGCCATCCTCGACCAGGTCGTCGACGAATACGAGCCCGTCGTCGAAGGGCTGCAGAACGACATCGACGAAATCGAGGACCAGCTCTTCTCCGGCGACCCATCCGTGTCCCGACGCATTTACACGCTCTCGCGTGAAGTAGCCGAATTCCAGCGCGCAACCGAACCATTGGTGTCGATGATCGACGCCCTGAAACGCGGCAACAACGAGTACGAACTCGACGTCGAACTCAAACGATCCCTCCGCGACGTCCTCGACCACTGCGTCCGCATAACCGAACGCGTGGAGGGCTTCAAAGCGACGCTGCAGAACGCGCTGCAGACCCACGCCACACTCGTCGCGCAGCAGCAGAACGAGGAAATGCGCGCCATGACGCAGGTCAGCCTGGATCAGACCGAGCAGACCAAGAAAATATCGTCCTGGGGCGCAATCCTGTTCGCTCCCTCGCTGATCGCCGCCATCTACGGGATGAACTTCGAGGACATGCCGGAACTCAAATGGCACCTGGGATATCCCATGGCCATCCTCGGCATGGTCGTCCTGTCCTCCGTCCTCTACCTGGTCTTCAAACGCCAGAAGTGGCTGTGAAAAAATGTAACGGAAGAGGGGAAGGATCGGCGACCGATTAGCCGCGACGCGGCCTCGCACGAGACTTCCGTACTGTTACACAGCCACTCACTGGAATAATCTATTTTAGTCAGACCAAGGAACTCAGCGCGCGGATCCTGAAATGTAGTGATGTCAGAGTTTCGCGCAGCACTGAATCCGCGAGCACATCCTTCGTTTTCATCACCGACAGCAGCGCGGCGACGTCTTCATCCAACTGCTGCTGGTCAGCATCCCAGCTCTGCCATCGTCCACCTACATCGCGAACGCGGACCGGTCTCGACTTCTGCCATGCAATTGCTAGATCAACTTGCTCCGTTTTCAGTACAACCCGAGAGCAAACGTCATCCAAAAACTCGAGGGCCCCACTACCGCCGGTTTGCCAAATAAGAGCCTTGCGCCGCTTTTGCTTGTTAAGACTGCTTATTGAACCACGCCACAGCGTTTGGCAGTATTTTAGAATCTCCCGAGTGCGAACGCTGTCCGCTTGAGTTATTTGCACCCGCAAAGTGCGTCCTAACTGGCCACCTTTATAAATTCCAACAGAGCCTTCTCCATCGAAAAAGCCAGCGACATACATAAGATCCAGTTCCACACTTCCCCCTTAGCACTTGACCTAGGGGGACATGGTCCCATACAGCTCTGACAGATTCTCGCACCCGAAATCTGCCCGAACGAACCGCAAGCGTCGGCCGCTGAGAAAGCGTTATTCGAAAAGTCGTTTCACGAACGGAACGGAATCCTCCTGTGATTGCAGTAGTGCACCGCTGTGATCCGTCGGGTACGTGTAAAGCGTGACGTCCTGACCGTTCGCCTTCATCTGAGCAACCAGTGAAAGTGCAGCGGGTGCAGGCACATCCACGTCCGTCAGACCTTGTCCGATGAATACCGGTCGGTCGTAGCCGGAGACGGGCACGCCCATGTAGTCGTTCAACAGACCGTAGAAATTCGGAATCTGGTTCAACGGTTTGGCGAACAGATCACCGGAGACAGTGCCGGCGAACTCGTCCTCAGCATCGAACACGCAGACCCTTTCCGCGCGGTCGACCAGCTGTCTTCCCTGTTCGGTGAGGTACGAGTCGAGGTCGATCTCCGGATGCGCATATCGCAGACCCGCCAGGATGTACAGCAGATACGTCGTCAGACCCTTGCCAGCGGCGACCGGAAGAACTCCCGGTCCCAGCGGCAGAAGTGCCAGCTCGATGTTCGCCGGCACCCCGGTCCCGACGGCTCCGCGGTAATCCAGCTCGGGGCCACCGTATTCCGTCGCGTATCGGGCAGTGGTGATCGCTGCGCCACCGCCCTGGGACTGGCCGATCACTACCCACTTGTTCGACAACGACGGCTCGACGGATCTGGCCGCCTTCACCGAATCCACGACACTGTGTGCAGACACCTTGCCGTCGAGATACGGCATCAATCCAGGCGTGCCCAGGCCGACGTAATCGGTCGCGGCAATCGCGTATCCCTGGTCGATCCACGTCGACAAGTAGCCGAAATCTCGCTCGCGGTCGGCGGGGCCGACACGGGACGGCGCACACTCGTCGGCGAGACCGGAAGTGCCATGAGCCCAACCGACGACCGGCCAACCCCCCTCGGGCGCCGGTCCCTCCGGAACGAAAAACGTTCCACTACTGAGCGCCGGAGCACCGTCGGATCCGACAGTCCAGTACGTGATGCGCTGCGCCTCACCGGTTCCGGGAATCCACAGATCAGTGGGCAGCGGGGACGTCTCCACAATCGTGCCGGGCGTCCTGTCCACCGGCTCTGCGGATGCAACAGCACCTGCCATGGTGCATGCAAGAACAGCGCACGTCAGGGCAGCAGCGGACCGAAAAGCGAAGGAAGTGGACACTTCGACAGACTAACGGCTTCTCCACACCGGACGCCAGGGTTTTGTTTGCCCCCCCTTGAAGCGGAGCGAACGTGCCGTTCGGTCACTTGAAGTGACCGAACGGCACGTTCGCTCTCGAGAAGGTTGCTCGGGTTCAGCTCGGGTCGTAGACACCGGTCTGTACGGCCTTGACGAGTCGGCGAGGGACTTTGAATTCCTGCCCGCCGACGCGGACGCTCACGAGGTCGGGAGCGACGGCTTTCCACTGTGCTCGGCGGCTGCGGGTGTTGGACCGCGACATTTTCCGCTTCGGTACAGCCATGTCTCAGGCCTCCTTACGGCTGCGCCGGCCGTAGCGCTTCTCGAACTTCTCCACGCGACCCTGGGTGTCCATGATGCGTGCGGCACCGGTCCAGAAGGGGTGGGATTCGCTGGTGACGTCGACGATGACGAGTGGGTAGGTGTTGCCGTCTTCCCATTCGACCTCGCGGGTCGAGGTGATGGTGGACCGGGTGAGGAACTTGGTTCCTGTTCCTGCGTCCTGGAATACCACGGGGTGGTATTCGGGATGGATTCCTGCCTTCATTCCTGTGCCTCTTTCTTCTGCTCCGAGTACGGGGATTCTGCTGTTTCGCACGGGTCTTCGTGCCACTGACCGAACGGGTCGTTCCATTCGGCCCATGCCTGCCGGTCGGTCATCTCGTCGTCGGACACCAGCGCCCACTGCAGCGTCCGGTCGATTTCCGACGGATCGGCGGCGTGGACCAGGACGACCAGCGAGGTGTCGCGGTCACCGAAGTCCTCGTTCCACCGAAGGGCAGCCATGGCCCGACGCGAGGTGTCGACGCCGTCCTGTTCCTCCGGTGTCATTGCGGCCAGCCATTTTCCGGCACTGGCGACGCGCAGTCCGCCGCCGGCGGACTCGATCCACAGGGCCTCGTCGGGTTGGGTTGCCACCCAGGCGCGTCCGCGTGCGGTGACGACACCGTCGAGCAGAACGTCGATTGCCTCGTGGAATCGTTCGGGATGGAAGGGTCGCGTCGCCGAGAATTCGACGAGAGTCACTCCGCAATCCGCCGTGAGTGGAGGTTCACCGCGCAGCAGCGGCGAGTGGGCGTCGGTGATGGCGCCGCGTCGCGCACCCTGCGGAACAGCAGCGACCAGAGCGTCGGCGTCGAGCTTGTCCCCCGGCCCCACCCACGCGATGGGCGCACCGGGTGCCAGACGCTCCAACACGGCGGCGAGCTTGGCGCGTTCCCACGCGTCGACCTCGGGGCCTGCGGTGACGACGAGAGCATCGGCATAGTCGACCTGCCCGACGACGACCTGCGCGACGGTCCGGTCGTCGTCGCCGCTGGCCACGATTCCTCGGTCGGCCAGGGCGTCGTCGCCGGTGGCGTCCGCGAGCCAGGTGGCGGCGTCGAGGCAGTCGATCACGGCTTCGATACGGACGTCTCGCGAAGCCGATCCGTCGACCTGACCGACGATGCCCGCGACGACGACGTTCTCGATCGCCCAGCACAACGCTTCCGGCTCGAGGGCAGGATCCATCGCCAGGACGATCCGTTGCACCGAACTACGGGTGGACAGCGTCCTCAGTAGCGGGAGGAGGTCCTCACGCAGCGTGCAGGAGACACAGCCGTGCGCGAGTTCGAGAATGGTTTCGCGCGGTGCGTCGCCGTCCGCGTAGAGCGTCCGGCGGACGACGCCCTCGTAGACGCGGCTGAGGTCGTGGCGTACGGCGACGGTGCCCGGCCCGAGCAGTGAGGTCACCACGTCGTCCATGGCACCCGTCCAACCGGATACGAGTACGAGTGGTGTGCGGCCGTCCACAAGCAGATCCCTTCTATCGACAACGATTGTCATTTCTTGCGTTGTCACGCTACATTCGAAACAACGCTTTGTCGAAAACGATTGTCATGTCAGCTAGAGAGGACCGCGTATGTCCGCGCACTGCCAGGTGACGGGACGGAAGCCGGGATTCGGTAAGTCCGTTTCGCACTCGCACGTCAGGACCAGCCGTCGCTGGGACCCGAACATCCAGAAGAAGACCTACTTCGTCCCGAGCCTCGGCCGCCGCGTCACCCTGACGCTCTCGGCGAAGGGGATCAAGACCATCGACCGTGACGGAATCGATGCCGTCGTCGCCAAGCTCGTAGCACGAGGGGAGAAGCTCTGATGGGAAAGAGCACGGACGTCCGTCCGATCATCAAACTCAAGTCGACCGCAGGCACCGGATACACCTACGTGACCCGCAAGAACCGTCGAAACGACCCCGATCGCATCGTGCTCAAGAAGTACGACCCCGTCGTCCGCAAGCACGTCGACTTCCGTGAAGAACGCTAGCCGCGAGGAGCGCTGACATGGCCAAGAAATCGAAGATCGCCAAGAACGAGCAGCGGAAGGTCGTCGTCGCCCGGTGGGCAGCCCGCCGGAGCGAACTGAAGGAGATCATCCGGAAGCCGTCGACACCCGATTCCGAGCGAGCAGAGGCCCAAGCGGCACTGCAGCGTCTACCGCGCGACGCGAGTCCGGTACGATTGCGCAATCGTGACGCTGCGGATGGACGTCCGCGCGGTCACCTGCGGAAATTTGGACTGTCACGCGTGAAGGTACGCGAGATGGCTCACCGTGGGGAGCTGCCAGGCGTCCACAAGTCGAGCTGGTAAGGAACAGGGAAGAACAGATGGCAGTCAAGAGAGCACCGTCGAAGAAGGTCCGCGCAGAGGCAGGACGTCGACCCAAGAAGAACCCGTTGAACGCCGCCAAGGTGACCACGGTGGACTACAAGGACATCAACCTTCTTCGTCAGTTCATCTCGGACCGCGGCAAGATCCGTAGCCGCCGCGTCACCGGCCTCACGCCGCAGCAGCAGCGTCAGGTCGCCGTCGCAGTGAAGAACGCTCGTGAGATGGCTTTGCTGCCGTTCACCAGCCGGTAAGAATTTCTCGTAGGAAAGGCCACGCACTCTCGGGTGCGTGGCCTTTCTGCGTGAGCACTAGAGTTAGTCCTGGCCAGCCTCCCCGAGAGAAACGAGACCTACCGCTCCATGTCCGGTGTTCTCGAAGGCTTCACGGTCATCTTCATCGTCATCGCGCTCGGCTACGTACTCGCCAAGTTCCGAGTTCTCGGCGAGCACGGCCAGTTCGTCCTGAGCCGGCTCGTGTTCTTCGTCGCGACACCTTCGCTGCTGTTCGTGACACTCGCGCAGGCCGACCTGGCCGTCATCCTGTCGCCGATCCTCGTGATCGCCGGCGTGACCGCCCTCGCCGTCGGCGCCCTGTACTTCCTCCTGGCCCGGCTCGTGCTGAAACGCCGCGTGCCCGAGGCAACGATCGGCGGCCTGGCGTCGTCCTACGTCAACGCCGCCAACCTCGGCATTCCCATCGCGGTGTTCGTGCTGGGCGACGCCAACTTCGTCGCACCGCTGCTGCTCTTCCAGATCATGGTGTACTCGCCGTTGGCGCTGACCATCCTGGACCTGTCGACCATGGGCAAGAAAGCATCCATCCGCAATATCGTCGTCACGCCCTTCAAGAACCCCATCGTCCTCGCCGGCGCCGCAGGACTCCTGCTGTCCATCTTTGGCATCGAACTGCCCGAAGCCATCATGCAGCCGTTCGACCTGGTCGGCGGCGCCGCCGTGCCCGGCGCTCTTCTCGCGTTCGGTCTCTCGCTCTACGGCGCCCGTGTTCTCCAGAAAGGCACGAGCCCTAGGCGAGACGTACTCCTCGCGACGGCGATGAAAATGGTGCTCCAGCCGGTCCTCGGCTACCTCATGGGACTCGCCATGGGATTGGAAGGGCACGAACTCTTCGCCATCACCGTCATCTCCGCGCTGCCCACCGCCCAGAACGTCTTCGTCTTCGCGAACCGCTACAACCGCGCCGTCGTCATGGCGCGGGACACGGCCTTCGTCACCACCATCGCAGCGATACCCGTCATCGCACTGGTGACAGCCCTGCTGGCCTGACCGATCGCCCGATTCTTGGACTACCCAAAGGTTCTCCTCAGCTCCCGCGGTTACTTTGGAATCATGAGGTTTCTGGCTGCAGGAGTTCTGCTGTGCGTCCTGCTCGTCGGGTGCGGCAACGACCCTGCCGACGGCGGTGACGACGTCGAAGCCACCACCCCTACGTCTGCGCAGCTGATGCACAGTCCCAGTGCACCGCCGGTGCCCGTGGAGGTTCCGGTAGGCGACGTCGGGACGATGTTCGAATCCACCCCAGGACTGGTGCGCGCGGTGTCGACGCCGTTCGAGTCGTGGAGCCAGATCTCCCCCAACACCATCGCCATCCATTTCGTCACCGGAACCCCGGAGTGCTACGGGGCCGAGGTGGAGGTCACCGAGTCCGACACCGAAGTCGTCATCGCACTGCGCACCGGAACGCTTCCCGAGGCCGCGGACAAGGCCTGCATCATGGTCGCCGTGTACGGCACGATGCAGATGACCTTGAGTTCGCCCGTCGGAGACCGCGCCATCGTCAACGCGGCCTAGTAACCTGACCCAGGTGAGCGATCACCTGCCCGAACAGAACCGTGAATCCGTCCGTGCCGCCGACGCGGACCGCAACCTCGTCGCGAAGCTCCTCAGTGACGCTCTGGCCGGTGGCCAGCTCACGGTGTCCGAGTACGACGAACGCACGGCCGCCGCGTATCGCGCGAAAACCTACGGTGAACTCGACGTTCTCACCAGCGACCTTGCGCTGACGCCGCCCACCGAAGCTCTCTACTCGGCTCCCAGCCGTTCCACCGATCGCGCCGTCGCCATCATGAGTGGATTCGAGCGCAAGGGAGAATGGACCGTCGCACCGCGCGTCGAGGCCGTCGCGTTCTGGGGCGGCGGTGAGATCGACCTACGCCGAGCACACTTCTCGGCTCCCGAGGTGACGCTCAACTGCGTCGCGATCATGGGCGGCATCGACATCACGGTCCCCCGCAACGTCGCCGTCGAAGTACGCGGCGCAGGTATCATGGGCGGCTTCGACCACCTGAGCCAGCAAGGTGCTCCCGGAGCCCCACGAATCGTGGTGACAGGCTTCGCCTTCTGGGGCGGCGTCAGCATCAAAGCCAAGGACTAGCGGGACTTCCTGCGTTTCAGATAGTCCGACACCACCGCAGCTCCCAGCCCGTCCAGCTCGGGGGCGATGACTCGCCCGCCGACCCGCTCGGCCATCTTGTCCACGACGCGGGCCAACCCCGGATCGTCTCCCAACCGGAAGATGGTGACCTGCGCACCCAGCTTCGCCACCGTGTCGAGTTCACGGACCGTCAGCCCCAAAGTTCTGTTCGACGGCGGATAGTCGAAATACGCGTGCCCGTCGGGCTCGAGGTGCGCGGTGGGCTCGCCGTCGGTCACGATCAGCACGACAGGTTGCGCGTTGGGATGCCGACGCAGGTGCCGCGCCGCCAGCATCAACGCGTGATGCAGATTGGTGCCCTGGTCGTACGCCCCGTCGAGACCGGCCAGTTCCGACGCCGTCAACGTCTGCGCGTGACGACCGAAGCCGATCAGCTGCAGATCGTCACCGCGAAACCTGGTGCTGACAAGGTGATTCAACGCAAGCGCGGTGCGTTTCATCGGCACCCAGCGACCGTCCATCACCATCGAGAACGACGTGTCGACGAGCAACGCAACGGCCGCCTGCGTCCGCGTTTCGGTCTCGCTGATCTCGACGTCGGTCACCTGCAGTTGCACCGGGAACGTCGAACCTTCGGCTGCGGTGCGCAGGACGGCATTGTTGACGGTGCGGGTGACGTCCCACGGCTCCGTGTCACCGAATTCCCATGCCCGAGAAGCACCCGTCGGCTCTCCCATCGCACCGGCCTTGCGCGTGTCGCGCTCGCCGCCGCGTCGGGAAATTCGTCCCGCGACGTCCTTGAGGGCAGACTGTCCCAGCTGACGCATCGCCTTCGGCGACAGCCGCCACTGGCCGTCGGCACCCTTGTCCATGAAACCTTGCTGTTCGAGCGCCTTTTCGAGCTCGGCCAACATGCGAGCATCCGCCGCAGCTTCGGGCCCCAACTGTTTCAGCAACGCGTCGGCGTCGATGTCGTCGAGCGCGGCGCCGTTGTACTGCTGGGAAAGCTGATTTCCGAGGTTCTCCAGATCAGCGATGTCCTGCAGCGCACCGGTCCCGTCGCCCAGGCCCATCCCGTTCTCGCCGCGGAAGTTCTGCGAGCCGTCCCAATCCTCCCCCGGCCTGGCCTGCTGGAGGTTCTGGTCCAGCTGGTCGAGCTGTTGCAGAAGAGTGGAATCTCCGAATGCCTGCTGCGCCAGCGCATCCAATTCCGCTCGCTGCTCCGGGCTCAGCGAGTTCCGCAGACGCTGAGCTGCCGCGGCGCGCTGAGCGAGCGAATCGAGGAGCTCCTCGACGTTCGACGGATTCTCGGGGAAATGCTGGCCGTGCTCGGCCATGAACTCCGAGAAGTCCCGCTCGGTGTCCTCGCCTCGATTGTGCTTGTCCAGAAGCTCGTTCAGATCCTTCAGCATCTCGCTGATGGCTTGTCGATCCTCGTCCGTCGCATTCTCGAGCGCATTCTTCATACCGGCGAAGCGTTGGTCCAACATCTCCCGCCCGAGGAGATCCTTGATCTTCTCGTAGTTCTCACGACCCTCCGAGGAACGCCAGTCGTAATCGGCCAACTCCTGCACGGCCTGCGCCGTCGACGGGGACAGATCCCCGATCTGCATCTCCTGGAAACGCGCATCGTCGTCGAGCGCACGCGCCAGCGCCTTGCGCTCCTCGAGCACAGCTTTGTCCAGGAGTTCGCGGACCTCCTGAAGTGTTCCGTCGAGGTTGTTCTTGCGCAGAAGATCGCGTCGCCGACGGTTGGCCTCGGCCGCCAGATCGTCGAGGCCCCTCATGTTCCGGGTACCCCGCCGGAGCATCTCCTGCATCGCCCGGCGAGGCGATGCGCCCTCGAGCACGTCCTCGCCGATCGACTCCAGTGCTTCGCGGAGGTCTACCGGCGGTGCCAGTGGATCGGGGCCGTCGTGATACCGCCCGTATCTACTGGCAGGCATCAGCTGTACACCGTCTGTCCGTCGTCATCGGGATCCTTGGAAATACGCCGCGCAAGGTACAACCCTTCCAGCGCGAGTTCCGTTGCGGCAGCGCGTTCGCCGTCGGAGGTCGCGTTCAGACGCTCGTCGATGTCCTGCAGCACCTCGAGGTCCGGCAGCTCACCGATCAGTGTCTTGGCGGCGATTCGGTCGCCCGTCACCACCGGCTCACCCTGTTCGATGGCCGTGACGAGCGGTGCCAGGTTGATTCCGCCCAACCGGTCCCGCACCGTGTCGGCCGTCGCGCGCCGAAGCAGATGCTCGAGCACCTCGGTCTCGCGGCCCTCTTCACCGGACTCGAATTCCACCTTGCCCCTGAGCACTTCGATGATGGTTCCGAGGTCCACCGGCCGCGCCACCGCGTCGCTCTCGCCGAGAACCGCAGCCCGATGCACCGCTGCGGCCGCGATGGTCTCCGCCGCCGCGATGGCGAACCGCGCCGACACACCCGAACGCTGGTCGACGGACGGCGACTCACGCAGCAGCCGTGTGAACCGAGCCAGCACCTCGAGCAGATACGACGGCACGTTCGCCGGGAGGTTGGCCTCCTGCTCGATCACCGAGATCTCGTCGGCCAACGCATGCGGGTAGTGAGTGCGAATCTCGGCGCCGAAGCGGTCCTTCAGTGGAGTGATGATCCGCCCACGGTTGGTGTAGTCCTCGGGGTTCGCGCTCGCGACGAGGACGACATCCAGCGGCAGCCGCAACGTGTAGCCGCGGACCTGGATATCCCGCTCCTCCATGACGTTGAGCAATGAAACCTGAATACGTTCCGCGAGATCGGGGAGTTCGTTGATCGCCACGATCCCCCGGTGACTCCGCGGCACGAGCCCGAAGTGGATGGTCTCCGGATCTCCCAGACTCCGACCCTCGGCGACCTTCACCGGATCGACATCGCCGACGAGGTCCGCAACCGACGTGTCCGGAGTCGCCAGCTTCTCCGAGTATCGCTCGCTACGGTGACGCCACTCGACGGGCAACCCGTCGCCGAGCTCACGTGCGCGTCGGATACTCGCCGGAGTGATGGGCTCGTACGGATGCTCACCGAGCTCGGAACCTGCAATGACAGGCGCCCACTCGTCGAGCAGAAGATTCAACGTACGCAGAAGGCGTGTCTTTCCCTGCCCTCGTTCACCCAGCAGGACAACGTCATGACCAGCAAGAATTGCTCGCTCGAACTGCGGAAGCACAGTCTTGTCGAAGCCCAGAATTCCCGGCCACGCATCCCTGCCCTCACGCAACGCGTCGAGCAGATTTTCCCGGAGTTCTTCTTTCACAGAGCGCTGCACGTGTCCGGACGCACGCAACTCGCCGACAGTGGTGATGCCAGGTCGATTAGAGGTCACTTCACCAAAGTACGCCCGTCTCAGAAGAAGCACCGTTCGTCGAGTTCGAGGTTGTGCAGTGAAACGGGGGTCTTTCGTCTGCACAAGTGCGAACTCGTCACACAGGCGCGCCCGCTTGCCGCAGTTTGCGTCGAACACGCTCGACCACCTCGCGCGGACGGAGGCGCAGTTGCTCCGAATTCACTCGGACCACCAGCCAGCCGGCGCGCTCGAGCCTCTCGAACCGCTCGATGTCCCAGGACCGCTGCTTCTCCGACGTCCAGTGCTGCACCCCGTCGTACTCGACGGCCACCTTCCACTCCGGCCAGCCCAGATCGCAGCGAGCGAACAACATGCCGTGTTCGTCGGCAACGCGAATCTGTGTCTCGGGTGGAGGCAGTCCTGCATCGACGAGCAACAGCCGAGTAGCGGTTTCCTGCGGAGACTCTGCACCACCGTCGACGAGTGCCAGAACCGATCGCGCCGCGGATACTCCCCGTAAGCCCGCATACCGTGCGCACAACGGAAGAACGTCTGCAGCCGAGATTCCGGACACTCCTGACAGGTCGTCCAGCACCTGCACGGCCCGCACTCTGGGGAGCCGCCTCGCCAGATCGAACATGGTTCTGGGGATCGTGGTCACCGGCAGACCTGCGACGGTGGTGATCTCGACATCGCGGACGGTATCGAATCGGATGCGGATACCGTCGAGTTGGCGTCGGCGTCCGAGCCAGATCACCTCCGCAAGCGAGTCGGGGTCGATCCATCGTGCGCCGTGCAATGCAGCTGCCGACATCCCGCAACACACCGCCGCCCTACCAGCGAACTCATGGGCTGCCCGCGCCCGGACAACGGCGTCGATCCGAACGTCCTTGCGCACATAGACGTCGCGGTGAATGCGCTTGAAGCCGTGGGTCAGCTGATGTCGAGTCAGACTACCGTCGCGGACTGCGAGGGAACCTCTGAACGGCTGGTCGGCGGGCACCCGCCCACGATTGCACGGCTACCCACCCGAAAAGCTGTCTGAAGCCGGAGCCTGTGGATAGATTCCGGTCTATCCACAGGGCGCGAGTTCGCACTTGTGCAGACCAATCAGGCGCTTCGGCCTGCACAAGTGCGAACTGGATCAGTGCGCGAAGTGACGCGAACCGGTGAGGTACAGCGTGACGCCGGCGTCCTGGGCGGCGGCGATGACTTCGTTGTCGCGGACGGATCCGCCGGGCTGCACGACGGCTTTGACGCCGGCGGCCAAGAGAACCTGCAGGCCGTCGGGGAACGGGAAGAAGGCGTCCGAGGAGGCAACCGAACCGACGACGCGATCGCCCGCGCGCTGGACGGCGAGGTGAGCTGCGTCGACGCGGTTGACCTGGCCCATACCGACGCCGACGGACGCGCCGTCCTTTGCCAGCAGGATTGCGTTGGACTTGACGGCACGGCCTGCACGCCAGGCGAATTCGAGATCCTTCAGGGTCTGCTCGTCCGCTGCGTCACCGGCTGCCAGAGTCCAGTTGGCCGGGTTGTCGCCGTCGGCGTCGATGGCGTCGCGTTCCTGCAGCAGAGTCCCACCGGAGATCGGCTTGAGCTCGACACCCTTGCCCGACGGCGCGGCCGCGAGCAGAACCCGAATGTTCTTCTTGCGCTGCAGAACTCCGAGTGCACCGTCAGCGTAGGACGGAGCGACGATCACCTCGGTGAAGATTTCCGCGACCTGCTCGGCCATCGCGACCGTCACTTCGCGGTTGGCTGCGATCACGCCGCCGTAAGCACTGACGGGGTCGCAGGCGTGAGCCTTGCGGTGCGCTTCGGCGATATCCGCGCCGACGGCGATGCCACACGGATTGGCGTGCTTGATGATCGCGACGGTCGGGCCCTCGTGATCGAAAGCGGCACGCCACGCTGCGTCGGCGTCGGTGAAGTTGTTGTAAGACATTTCTTTGCCGTGCAGCTGCTCGGCCTGAGCTATGCCGGTGCCGGCCGGGTCCTTGTACAGGGCTGCGGCCTGATGCGGGTTCTCGCCGTAGCGCAGCACTGCCGCGCGGTCCCAGGTGCCGCCGATCCATTCGGGGAACTGCGAGTCCGATTCCACGAGAACGCTGCTCATCCACGAGGCGACCGCGACGTCGTACGCAGCGGTGTGCTGGAACGCCTG
Organism: Rhodococcus sp. RS1C4; assembly: GCF_002258225.1. Lineage (NCBI taxonomy): Bacteria > Bacillati > Actinomycetota > Actinomycetes > Mycobacteriales > Nocardiaceae > Rhodococcus > Rhodococcus sp. RS1C4. The sequence goes on from NZ_NOXZ01000007.1 coordinate 72,644, forward strand.
TGCCGCAAGCGAAGTGCGCTCGGCGAGCGTGAACCCGCCGCCGGACACTGCGGTGAGTACATCGGAGTACCGAGCCGGATCCACCACGACCGCCACCGACGGGTGATTCTTCGCGGCAGCGCGGACCATCGACGGGCCACCGATGTCGATCTGCTCGACGCATTCGTCCGGTGTCGCGCCACTGGCAACGGTGTCGGTGAACGGATAGAGGTTCACCACGACCAACTCGAACGCCTCGATGCCCAGCTCCTCGAGCTGCGAAACATGCTCCGGCCGACGGGTATCGGCCAGAACACCCGCATGGACACGCGGATGCAGCGTCTTCACACGACCGTCGAGGGTCTCGGGAAACCCGGTGAGATCCTCGACCTTGGTGACCGGGATCCCGGCGTCGGCGATCTTGGATGCTGTCGATCCGGTGGAGACCAGAGCGACGCCTGCCTTGTGCAAGCCGGTTGCGAGTTCGATCAAACCGGTCTTGTCGTAGACGCTGACCAGTGCGCGGCGCACTGCTTTACGTTCACTCATGGTTGAATCTGAGCCTTTCGTCCATCGGAGACAACACCTCGGGTGGCAACAGCTGCGATCACATCGACCAGAAGCCTGCGTTCCACGGTCTTGATTCGCTCGTGCAGAGTCGCGACATCGTCGTCGCCCAGCACGGGCACAGCTTCCTGAGCCAGAATCGGCCCGGTATCGACACCGGCGTCGACGAGATGCACCGTCGACCCGGTCAGTTTGACGCCGTAGGCGAGCGCATCCTCCACTGCATGCGCACCGGGGAACGACGGCAACAGCGCAGGATGAGTGTTGACGATGCGTCCGGCGAACGCACCGAGAAAATCGGAACCGAGAATCTTCATGAAGCCGGCGGTCACCACCAGATCGGGCTCGTGCGCCAGCACACGTTCGGTGAGAGCCGCATCCCAGCCATCACGGTCCGCGAACTCCCTCAGCCCGACGCGGAAATGCGCAATCCCGGCAGTGTGTGCATGCCGGGCAGCGTCGCAATCACGATCGACACCGACCGCAACGATCCGCGCCGGATAGGACTCGGCCTTCGTCGCATCGATCAGGGACTGCAGAAGCGAACCGGTGCCCGAAGCGAGGACAACGACGCGTGCTGGGTGCTCACGGGTGGCAGTCAGCGCACTTCTCCTGATGTGTCGTTCTCCGAAAATCGCCCGACGATCACCGACGGGTTCGCTCGAAAGAATAGTCGCCCACGTGTAGGCCACCGTCAGGCAGGTCCTCGGGCGCGAGTGCCGGTGACCCGGCTGTCACGACCAACCAAGTCCGCCAGCGGGTTCAGGACCGGTCGTCGGTGTTGCCATCATCAGGCGGCGTAGCTTCCGAGGGCACTTCCTCGACGATTTCGGCGTCGACGATGTCCTCGGTCTCCGTTGTGTCCTCGGCAACCACGGCAGCGTCGACGTCGGGTGAATCGACGGTCTCGGGCAGGGCGTCGGGCTCTTCGACGATTTCCGCGTCCACTGCATGTTCTGGATGCGCGACGGGCGCGGCGATGGCGGCGATGGGTTCCTGCTCGCGCCGGGGTTCCGTGTCGAGGTCGTCGGCGATCGGGGTCTGCTTGGACCCTCCGCGCCATGCGGTCACGGCGGCTGCGAGGGATCCGACGACGGCAAGCCAGGCGAAGACGAGCAGGCCGAGAGACCATACCGTCACCTGAACGGTTCCGAACGTGCCCAGGTTTCCGCCTGCCGCGAAGCCGAGCACCAGCGTGGACACGCCGATCACGGCGCTCGCCACCCACACCGCGGACAGTGCGTAGTGCACGTCCACCGTGCGCCTCGCGCAGTCACGTCCGAGCAGCAGGCCGGCGCCGATCGGAATCACGAGCATCAGCATCCACAGCGTCTGCGACGGCCCCTCGGGCAGGACGGCCAGGACCGGCAGCGGGGGAAGCGGACCTCCCGTGGCCTGGAACATGCTGACCGATACGTCGCCCACGTGCGCCGACGATCCGACCGACACCGCGATCGCGCCGAGCAGCACGTTGGGCAGGTACAGGATCGACAGCACCGTCAAGCCGAGTACACCGACGAAGCCGTTTCCGGATTCCAGCAACATCTCCATCGTCGACCACGACGCCAGCATCGCGGCCAGCACGATCGCACCGCCGCCCGCGACGAGGACGGCCGCCGCCCGGATGGTCGGAGCCACGATTCCGCGCAGCCATTCCGGCAGACGATCCGACTCGGTGTCCCACACCCCACACACCAGTCCGATGCCCGCGGACACCGCGTGGACGGCCGCCACCCACGCGAAAGCCAGCAGAGCATTGGGTGTGTCGAGCCCGATCACCGACGACGCATCCGCGGCCACCGCCAACGCGATCGCGGTCACGAGAACCGGACCGAACACCGCCGCGCCCACGATCAGACCGTGTTCCCGACGAGTCTCCGCCCGGCCGACTGCCCGCGCGACGCCCCGCGCCACGACGAGGACGAGAACAAGCGTCGGGACGAGCGGGAAGACGCCCAGGGAGGTGCCCTCGATGCTGAACGGGACCTGATGGATCGCGAACCACAGCCCGGCGATTGCTCCGAACGTCCCGGTGAGCTCACTGTTGACCGACACCAGCGTCACGAGAACGACCGTCGCGATGATCGCGACGAGCACACCCGGAATCCGGAACCCGACGGTCAGCATGGTGGTGGATTCGGAAGGAGACAACAGAGGTCGACGCTCCGGCGGACGAGACGTCCCTCGGGCGCGTTTCCTCTCCTGATTCAATACGGCGCTCATCGGTGTCGAGCGTTCCACCTAGCTGCCGACGGGTGGTTCAGGCGCGCCGACACAGCCTTATTTGTTGTCGTCCTCCGGCGCGGCCGACTGGCCGAAGGCCTGCGTGGGCGCGCTGTACGGCGGGGTGTCCGACGTGTCCTCGGGCTCGTCGCCCTGACGCGATGCTCCCGCAGGCTGTTGTCCGGCCGACTGTGCTCCAGCCGATGTCGCTCCTGCAGGCTCCGCTCTCGGCGCTGCGTGCTGCGGCGCGCCGTAGCCACCCGAACCGACCGGAGGCTGGCTGTACGGCTGCTGATCGAACGGCGAATTCTGACCGGCCGGACCGGTCAATCCGCTGGCTCCCGCATCCGGCTTGGACGTTCCGACCGGGTAACCGAGGCTGCCGGTGGTGTGCTGGTTCGGCTGATTCTGCTGGTTCTGCGAGGGCCCGGTGTAGGCAGGCGGGGCGTACCCCTGCTGAGGACCATTTCCCTGATCGCTCCACTGCCCACGTTCCTGCGGGGCGCCGTAAGCCTGCGCACCTGAGTTCTGGGCTGTCTGGCCGTAGGCGCCGTAGTTCTGGTTCTGCGCCGACTGGCCGTATCCGGGTGCCTGCTGGCCGTATCCCTGGAACGGGTTCTGCTGACCGTAACCCGCGGGCTTGGGCTGCGGAGCTTTGAGGATGCCCGCACCGAAAAGCGTGGCAGCGACGGCCACGACGGTCTGGACGAAACCGAGAACGAGTACGACGAAGGTGCCGATCCCCAACTGAACCGGCGCGCCCACCGCGGAGTCGTCGCCGACGTTGAAGCTCTGGAACACCAGTACGAGCCACCCGGACAACGCAAGAGCGGCAGCGATACCGACCGTGTTGGGTTGCTTCGGCAGCAGTCCGACCGCCGCGACGAGGCCCGCGGCGAGCAGAAGCGCGATGGACGTCGGGTCGCCGGCCTGTACGAAGAAGAAGTTGACGCCTTCGCTGAAGAACTCGTACTGACCGGCGAGACCGACCAGGAAGTTCACGACGCCGAGTGCTACGGCAACGAGCGTCAGAATTCGCGGCAGCGAGGACGATCGGTCCGACGCCAGCGGCGGGTTGTACTGACCCGTCGGTGCAGACTGCTGCGACGGCGGCTGACCGTACGACGGTGGCTGCGTTCCGTAGGACGGCTGAGTGCCGTACGACTGGCTGGGCGTCGGGTAACCGCCGTAATTACCCGGAGTCGACTCGGCCGACCGAGCACCCTCCGGTGATTGACTGCCATAACCGCCGGGACCGGGCCCCTGCGGACGCTGGCCTTCTGCTGGATACGTCATGGCACTCTCCTCGATAGAAAAAAATGAGTACGGGTCCGTAGACCAAGCTAGTCTACGGACCCGACTCGACTGCCCCGCTCGCCGCGAGGCTCCCTTTCTCACCCTGCGTCGACGAGCGCCTGGGACGACTCCAGTTCACGCACGAGCGGTAGGACCTTCGCCCCGAAGTACTCGATCTCTTCCTGGAAGTGCAGGAAGCCGCCGAGGATCAGGTCGACCCCTCGCTTGCGGTATTCGACGATGCGATGTGCCACCTGTTCGGGAGTTCCGATCAGCTGGCTCTTGAAACCGTCGTTGTACTGCACGAGATCCTCGAACGTCGAGTCCGCCCACATGCCCTTGCCGTCCTTCGTCGACGAACCGGCCTGCTGCACAGCACCCTTGAAACCTTCGACAGCGGGCTTGTTGGCCTTCTCGATGATCTCGCGGAGAGTGTCCTTGGCTTCCTTCTCCGTGTCGCGCGCGATGATGAACCCGTTGAGACCGAACTTGACCTCACGATCGTTCGCCTGAGCGACGCGACGAATGTTGTCGAGTTGCTCGGTGACTCCGTCGTAATCCTTGCCGTTGCTGAAGTACCAATCCGAGTATCGACCGGCGTTCTCCTGCGCAGCCGACGAGTTACCGCCCTGGAACAGTTCCGGGTTGGGTCGTTCCGGAGTGTTCAACGGCTTCGGTTTCAACGTGAAATCGTGGATTCGGTAGAAATCACCACGGAAGTCGACGTCGTCCTCGGTCCAGATCTTGCGGAGAACCTGAAGGAATTCGGCACTGCGCCGGTATCTTTCGTCGTGTTCGAGCCACGGCTCACCCAGGTGCGTGAACTCGTCCTTGAACCAGCCGCTGACGACGTTGACCGCAAAACGGCCGTTCGACAGATGGTCCGCCGTAGCGCCGAGCTTCGCCAGAACCGCCGGCTGCCACAAGCCGGGGTGAACGGCCGCAATGACTTTCAGTCGTTCGGTGGCAAGCAGCAGCGCGAGGGAGAAGCTCGTCGACTCGTGTTGGAACTCGGCGCCGTAACTGGCCTCGTAGCGAACCTGACTGAGCGCGTATTCGAAGCCGTTGTTCTCCGCGGTCTGCGCCAGCTTCTTGTTGTACTCGTAGTCCCAGCTGGTGCGCTGTTCGATGTCGCTGGTCACCAATCCGCCACTGACATTGGGCACCCAGTAGGCGAATTTGATGGCGTCGGAAATTCTTTCGGTACTCATCGTTCTCCTTCGGTGATGCTCACGAGTACCAGGTCGGCTGCGGCAACTCGCCGGTCAGAACCCATCGACCGACCTCGCGGCGCTTGTATGCGACCGGATCGTGCAGCGTGTGGGTGCGAACGTTGCGCCAGAAGCGATCGAAACCGTATTTGCTCGCCGTCGCTCGGGCACCGAGAGCCTCGAACACCGTCGACGTGATCTCGAGCGACACCTCGGTGGCACGCGCCTTCACCGCAGCGACGCGAACCTCGTGATCACCGCGCTCTTCCGCCGTCACGTCCCACGCGTTGTCGTGGATCTTCTGCGCTTCCAACGCAACTGCGTCGGCCAGCGCTTCCACGGCCCACAGCTTGGACGTCAGGTCACCGTAGATGTCGATGATGTACGGCTCGTCGATCGCCTTGTCGACGGTGCTGTGCAGCCACGCACGCGTCTTGTCCTTGGTGTACGACGCCGCTTCCTCCAAGGCGCCGCGAGCGATGCCGAGGTAGAAGTTGACGAACACCAGCTGAATCGTCGGCACGTTCAACGTGTTGTAGACCCGTGGCTGGAACTGCTTGTCCACGAATCCCGCCGCACTCGCCCAGTCGACCCGCACCTTGTCGATGGTGACGCTGCCACTCTCGGTCTGGCGTTGGCCGATGTTGTCCCAGTCGTCGTGAAACGTCAAACCCTCGATGTTCGACGGCACAATAGCGAAAACGTGTGCATCGCTGCCGGTCAAAGCGCCTTCGAGCACGGTCACGTCGGAGACGCGACTGCCCGTCGAGAAGGACTTCGCGCCCTCGAAGACGATGGTGTCGCCCTCGTCGGTGACGGCGACGTCGTTGTCACGCGGGTTGACGGCGCCACCGAAGAACCACTTGTTCTTCGTCGCATCGGCCTCGACTGCCTCGATCTGCTCCTTCGTGCCGACCAGCCGCGCAGCCCAGAACCACAGCAGGTGGTAGCCGAGAAGCTGGCCGATCGACCCGTCGGCCGCCGCGACACGACGAATCACCTGATACGCCGTCGGCCAATCCTGACCGCCGCCCCCGTGCTCGACCGGCCCCAGCAACGTGACGAGCCCAGCATCCTTCAGAAGCTGCACCTCGTCGCGCGGAGCCTGATGGCCCTTGTCACGAGCAACGGCATCGACGGCAAGCAGCTGCGCCACCTCCCCCGCCCGAGCAATCCAGCCCTCGGCGGACGTCGGCGCATCAGGCCAGTCCTTGGTCAGTGCACTGCGATTTTCCGTGGTTGTCATGTGGGCAAGTGAAACTGTTACGCGGAGTAATGAACACATTTCGCATCACGATGATTCTGAGAACTTCACATCCGAAACAGAACGAAAAAGCCCGCCGGCACTGGCTCCCGGCGGGCTTCGTTCGAGCTGGAACTTACTTCACGGAGAGCGATTCCAGGATCTCGCGTGCGAGAGCAGCGGTTTCGGACGGCGTCTTGCCGACCTTGACGCCTGCGGCCTCGAGTGCGTCCTTCTTCGCCTGTGCCGTGCCCGAGGAGCCGGAGACGATGGCGCCTGCGTGGCCCATGGTCTTGCCTTCGGGAGCGGTGAAGCCGGCGACGTAGCCGACGACCGGCTTGGTGACGTTGGCCTTGATGTAATCGGCTGCGCGCTCTTCGGCGTCGCCACCGATTTCACCGATCATGACGATGAGCTTGGTCTCGGGGTCCGCTTCGAATGCCTCGATGGCGTCGATGTGCGTGGTGCCGATGACCGGGTCTCCGCCGATGCCGATGGCCGTCGAGAAGCCGAAGTCGCGGAGCTCGAACATCATCTGGTAGGTCAGCGTGCCGGACTTCGAGACCAGGCCGATCGGGCCGGTGCCGGAGATGTTGGCAGGCGTGATGCCGACGAGAGCTTCACCGGGGGTGATGATTCCGGGGCAGTTCGGGCCGATGATGCGGGTCTTCTTGCCCTTCTCCACGTTGTAGGCCCATGCGTATGCGGAGTCCTGCACGGGGATGCCTTCGGTGATGACGACGAGCAGCGGGATCTCCGCGTCGATCGCTTCGACGATGGCGTCCTTGGAGAATGCGGGCGGAACGAACGCGATGGACACGTCGGCGCCGGTCTTCTCGATTGCCTCGGCAACCGAACCGAAGACGGGGAGCTCGATGTCGTTGCCCTGGGCGTCGACGTGCTTGACCGTGGTGCCGGCCTTGCGTGCGTTGACACCGCCGACGACGTTGGTGCCTGCCTTGAGCATCAGGGCGGTGTGCTTGGTGCCTTCGCCGCCGGTGATGCCCTGGACGATGACCTTGTTGTCCTTGTTCAGAAAGATAGACATGGTTTCCTCTACTTCGCTGCCAGCTCGGCGGCCTTGTCGGCGCCTTCATCCATGGTTCCGGCGAGCGTCACCAGCGGGTGCGCGGCGTCGGCGAGAATCTTGCGTCCCTCTTCGACCTTGTTGCCGTCGAGACGAACCACGAGCGGCTTGTTGGCGTCGTCGCCCAGCTTCTTCAGTGCGCCGACGATGCCGTTGGCCACTGCGTCGCAGGCGGTGATTCCGCCGAAGACGTTGACGAACACGCTCTTGACCTGCTCGTCGCCGAGGATGACGTCGAGGCCTGCGGCCATGACCTCTGCCGAGGCGCCGCCACCGATGTCGAGGAAGTTGGCGGGCTTGACGCCGCCGTGTGCCTCGCCTGCGTATGCGACGACGTCGAGGGTCGACATGACGAGTCCGGCACCGTTACCGATGATGCCGACCTGTCCGTCGAGCTTGACGTAGTTGAGGTCGTTCTCCTTGGCCTTGGCCTCGAGAGGATCGGCAGCGTCCTTGTCCTCGAAGTCGGCGTGGCCGGCCTGACGGAAGTCTGCGTTGGCGTCGAGCGTCACCTTGCCGTCGAGGGCGAGGATCTGGTCGTCCGGGGTGCGAACCAGCGGGTTGACCTCGACCAGGAGAGCGTCTTCCTTGATGAAGACCTCCCACAGCTTCTGGATGGTCACCGCAGCGGCGTCGAGCACCTCGGCGGGCAGCTTGCCCTTCTCGGCGATGTCACGAGCAAAAGCAAGGTCGACGCCCTTGACGGCATCGACCGGGATACGTGCGAGTGCGTCGGGGTTCTCCTCCGCCGTCACCTCGATTTCGACTCCACCTTCGACCGAACACATCGCGAGGTAGGTGCGGTTGGTGCGGTCGAGCAGGAAGGAGATGTAGTACTCCTCGGCGATGTCGGAGGCTTCTGCAACGAGAAGCTTCTTGACGACGTGGCCCTTGATGTCGAGGCCGAGAATCGACTCTGCGTTCTCGGTAGCTGCTGCAACGTCCTTGGAGTACTTGACGCCGCCGGCCTTGCCTCGGCCGCCGACCTTGACCTGCGCCTTGACCATTACTGGCTTGCCGATTTCTTCGGCAATTTCTGTTGCTCCTGCGACCGTGTCCGTGACACGACCGGCGGAGGTGGGTACGCCATGCTTGGCGAACAATTCCTTCGCCTGGTATTCGAAGAGATCCATCAGCTCACCGTCTCGTCTACGTTGACTGCCCGCTCCAGGGGTGTGAGCGGGTCCGATCACCGACTTTATCCACGTGCTCCGACGCCGTTACGCCCGGCCAGATGGTATGTGGTCTATCTCACCGACGAGGTAGGTGTGTCCTACGCCTCACTTGCGAGCGCTGTTGGCCGAAAGTAGTGCTGCCACAGCAAGTATGACCCCGCCGAGGACTCCTACCAGCAGACCGGCCCCCACCGAGGCGTCCACCGATCGCCCGATCGTCAGCGGCCAACCGAGCAGATGCACGATTGTCGCGATCACGCAGCCCACGAGCAGTGCGGCCCCGCGGGCCGGGCGCGACCTGGACGCCACGAGGGCGGCAAGAAGAATCGTCGACGCCGACGCGGCCTGCCCCCACGCGTCCCATCCCCACCCTTCGGCACCCCAGGGAACGCCGAGGAGCGACGGCGCGGAGACATCGGTTCCGGTGTAGAGCGGGAGTGCGAAGGAGAGGGCTGTGACGACGCCGCCGACGAGGGCCACCGCGCCGACGGTTCTGTTGGAGCGCACGTCGGAGGTGTCGACGTCGTCGCGCTCGGCGCTGCCCGCCAACAGCACGGCACCGGCGCACGCCATGGCGAGAACGGCTCCGACGGCCGCGGCGGCGCCGCCCACACCGAGTCCGACGCCGTCGATGTCCGTGGCGAGAACCACCGCCTGCAGCACTCCTGCCGACGCGGAGACTGCGGCAACGGCCAGCACGCCGACAGCTGGCCTGACGACCGCCGCGAACAGCGAGAAGAACAGTGGGATGGACACGACGACCAGGACGAACCCAGCGACGAGGGCAACGCGAGTGGCAAGTACGTCGGGTTCCGACAACCCGGCGGGTACGTCCAGGACCGGCAGGAACGCGCTTGCGCCGACGAGAACCCCCGCCAAGACACCCGTTGTCCCTGCCAGGGCGTGCCACCGCATGAAGTGCGCCGAGCCGTCCAGCTCGCCCCTCGTGACGGGACCGCCTGCCGAGGCCCGATCCCGTATCGCCGACGCCGGCAGCGCCACGAGTGCGACCACGATCAGCGCGACACCGGCCACGGCGCCGATCCAGCTCCCTGCGGAGACCCCGATGTTCGGGCCCGAGCTCTCGCCGGCGATCACGCGAGCACCGAACACTCCGGCGATGCCGAGGCCTGCACCGAGCAGGCTGCCTGCAGCAACCGTCGGCGAGATCGACGCGAGTGCCGCCGACACGACGATCACCGCCGCGCACGCGAGAACACCCGACCCGACAGCGGTCGTCCACGGAGATTCGACGACCGCGCGGATCAGCACGATGGAGTCGGTCGAGACGTAGGGAACCGCGAACATGGCGGCCGCGGCAGCGATCGCGGCGAGCACAGCCACCACGGACAGTGCGCCCCCGATGCGGACCGCCGACGCACGACCCGTGAAATCGGTCCGCGACGAGATGCCGTAGCCGTCGTCATACGACGCCCTGCTGATCGCGACGAGGCCGAACACTCCCGCGAGAGCGGCGAGGGCGTGCGCAGCGAGAACGACATACGCGCCGAGACCAGGCGTGAGGGCCTCCGCAGTGGTCGGTCGCAGCAGCTCGAGTCTGTTCGCGTCGATCGGCGACGCCAGCAGTCCCGCGTCGAGAACCGCGAGGCCTGCCGAGATCGCCCCGAACCCGGCCGTGAGCGCGCCCGCCGACGCGGGCCGTGCGAGCACTGTGAGGATCGCGAGGACGGCCACGACGAACACCGGGGCAACGGCCAGCACTTCCGCCGCGAACACGCCGGCGCCAGGCCCGTCCGAGGTCGACGAGGCGGCCTCCATCGCCATCGAGGCCAGCCCGAGCAGGGCCGCGATCGAGACGAGCCCGGTTGCAGCGAGAGCCGCACCGCGGGCCGACGGTCCGGCCTGCGAGCGTGCGGAGATCACTTGCGGTGACGCGTGCGGAGAAGTAGCCACGCCTGACGACGCTATCGGTCGGTGGACGATGGACGGCAGAGCACGCGCCGTAGGATTTCGGTGGATGCGTTTCGGTAACGGCGTCGTGGGTATTGCAGCGCTGTCCGGGATCACAGGCGATCTCGGCAAAACCCCTGCTCGGCTTGTGAGCCATCTCACATATGCCCGCCGAGAAGCCGATTAACTTGCGCGCCCTGCAATCGTTTCGTTACCGTCTGCCGAGTCTTAAGTCACGAGCAGATCACGGAACGGAGGTCGCAGGGTCTTGTCGCAACACCGCGCGTCCTTCACCACCAGTCGGTTCGTCAAACCGGCCGCGGCTGTTGAAACCGCACCCACGGTGTACTCGACCCAGACCAGCTGGGAAGCCGACAGTTACCAATCGTCGGATCTCCAGGCCGCGTCGGATCTCCAGGCCAACGGATACGACTACTTTGCCAGCAATTACGGCTCTGCCGAGAGCTACCACGACAACGAGTTGCACAGCACTCCCGACGTCGAGGTCCCGGCGGAGCCTTCCGTCGGTTCCGGGCCCTCCTCGGATGTCATCGCAGCGAACGAGATCGCCGTGTCTCGTCGGCGCGGAGCTCACCGCATCCCGACGCCTCCCACCGCGCTGAAGGGACGTGCAGCGGTTCTCGCTGTCGCCGCCGGCGCCGTGGTCGCAGCAGGGCAAGCAGTCATCGATCACGGTCCTGCAACACCGACCACTTCCGAGGAAGTGGCACTTGCTGCCGGCGCCGCACCCGCGGCCCCCGGCATCGCCGCGACTGCCGTCCCCCAGGCCGCCGGTTTCGCCGCTGACACCACGACGGATGTCGCCCCCTCCTCGGCCCCGCAGATCCTCAACGTGGCCAACCCGGTGGATCTGAGCCAGTTCAACGATCTGCTTGCCAAGGGTCAGCGCTTCAGCGAAGAGCGCGCCGCACGCGAGGCCGCTGCGCGCCGGCCCCTGTTCGTGCTCCCGGCAGTCGGCACGTACACCTCGAACTTCGGGCAGCGCTGGGGCGTCCTGCACGCAGGCGTCGACATCGCGAACGCCATCGGTACCCCGATTCTCGCTGTCGCCGACGGCAAGGTCATCGACGCAGGACCCGCGTCCGGCTTCGGCATGTGGGTTCGCCTGCAGCACGCAGACGGCACCATCACCGTCTACGGACACATCGACAGCGCCACCGTCAGCGTCGGCCAGGAAGTCATGGCAGGCGACCAGATCGCCCGCATGGGCAACCGCGGCTTCTCCACCGGCCCTCACCTGCACTTCGAGGTTCACCTCCCCGGCGAGAACAAGATCGATCCTCTCCCCTGGCTCGCGTCCCGAGGCATCGGCCTCGGACCCGAGATGGACTGAGAACTCCCACTCTCTCTTCCCGGCCTACCGGCCCGGCGAAACATACAGCCGCACACCGATTCCTCGGTGCGCGGCTGTTCTGCTTCTCAGAGCTTGGTCATCGGAACGCCGCCGATGAGCATCATCTTCACTCGCCCCGACGTACCGAAATCCACCAGAACCATGGCCGAGGTGCCCGAGCCCGTGGATTCGAGAACCGTTCCGAGACCGTACTTGTCGTGATTGACCCGGTCTCCCACCGCGAGCACGAGAGTGTTGTTGCGTGCGCGTGCGGCACCGAAACTCGGCGACGACTGCTGCCCGCGTCGGTCTCCGAATCCCCCGCCGCCGCCGAAGCCACCACCACCGAAACCGCCGCCCCCGAAGCCACCCGGCCGGGCGCGGCCGCCGCCGATCGACCGTCCGCCGACGCCGGGGTCTTCCCGCTTCCAGTCGATGAGGGACTGCGGAATCTCCTGGAGGAATCGTGATTCCGGGTTGTTGATCGGCTGCCCCCAGGCGGACCGCATGATGGCGCGAGTGACGTACAGACGGTGACGCGCACGCGTGATGCCCACGTAGGCGAGTCGTCGTTCCTCGGACAACTCCGCTGGGTCGCCGAGGGCACGCATGTGCGGGAACTGGCCGTCCTCCCAGCCGGTCACGAAGACCACCGGGAATTCGAGGCCCTTGGCCGTGTGCAGCGTCATCAAGGTGACGACGCCGGTGCCGGAATCGGGGATCTGATCGGTGTCCGCGACGAGCGAGACCCGCTCGAGAAACGCCGCGAGGGAACCAGGCTCGGGGGTGCCTTCCTCGACTTCGACCTCGTCGTCGGAGACTGCTTCGGTTTCTGCTTCGGCTTCTGCTTCGAGAGCGGCGAGGTTACGTGCCTCGGACGTGAATTCCCTTGCCACGCTGACGAGCTCGTTGAGGTTGTCCAGGCGGGCACCGTCCTGAGGATCACTGCTGGCCTCCAACTCGGCGCGGTATCCCGTGCGGTCCAGGACGGCCTCGACGACGTCACCGATATCGGCGATGTCGTTGCCGTCGTCGTCGGTGGTGTTGAGAACCTCCCGGAGTTCGTCCAGCAGATCCAGGAACTGGCCGATGAGCTTCTGCGAGCGAGAGTTGAGCAACGCAACCTTGCCGTCGGCGGCGTCGTGCAGAGCTTTGGAGAAACTGATGTCTCGCTGCTCGGCGTGAACGGCTACGCAGGCCTCGGCGCGGTCCCCGATCCCCCGGCGCGGGGTGTTGAGGATGCGTCGCATGCTGACCGTGTCATCCTCGTTGGACAGCACGCGCAGGTACGCGACCATGTCGCGGACTTCCTTGCGCTCGTAGAAGCGGACACCGCCCACCACCTTGTAGGGCAGGCCGAGCCTGATGAAGATCTCCTCCAACGCACGTGACGAGTTGTTGGTGCGATAGAAAACCGCCACCTCGTCGTAACGGACATCGTGGTTGTCGACCAGACGGTCGATCTCCGACGCCACGAACGACGCCTCGTCGTGCTCGTTGTCCGCGACGTACCCGACGATGAGCTCACCTTCGCCGGAGTCGGTCCACAGCTTCTTGTCCCGCCTGCCGGTATTACGCGAAATGACGGAGTTGGCGGCCGACAGAATGTTCTGCGTCGACCGGTAGTTCTGTTCGAGCAGGATGGTGGTGGCGTCGGGGTAGTCGCGCTCGAACTCCTCGATGTTGCGGATGGTCGCGCCACGGAACGCGTAGATCGACTGATCCGCGTCACCGACCACACAGAGCTCACCGGGAGCGACCGTGCCCTCCAGGGCGCCGTCGGAGTCCTCCCGGCCGACCAGTTCCCGTACGAGCATGTACTGCGCGTGGTTGGTGTCCTGGTACTCGTCGACCAGGACGTGCCGGAACCGTCGACGGTAGTACTCCGCGACCTGAGGGAAAGCCTGCAGCAAACCGACGGTTTCACCGATGAGGTCGTCGAAGTCCATGGCGTTGGCCGCGCGAAGTCGCTGTTGATAGATGCCGTAGACCTGCGCGACGAGCTTCGGGAGCTCCACCATCTGCTTGTCCGCGTCCGCGGCGGCGTCCTCGGGCCCGATGAGTTCGTTCTTGAGATTGGAGATCGCCGTCGAGAGCAATCTCGCCGAGAACTTCTTGGTGTCGATCTGCAGATCCTTCGAGATCATCGTCAGCAGGCGACGAGAGTCGTCGGCGTCGTAGATCGAGAAGTTCGAGTTGAGACCGGGCAGCAACGACGCCTGGTTGCGCAGGATCCGCACACAGCTCGAGTGAAACGTCGAAACCCACATGCTGTTGGCGCGTGGACCGACGAGGCCAGCGACACGCTCACGCATCTCGGCGGCGGCCTTGTTGGTGAAGGTGATGGCCAGAATCTGGCCGGGACCCACGCCTCGCTCGGCAAGCAGATACGCGATACGACGAGTGAGCACCGCGGTCTTCCCCGACCCGGCGCCTGCGACGACCAACAGCGGAGACCCCGAATGCACGACGGCCTGACGCTGCTGCGGATTGAGACCCTCCAACAGCGTTTCGGACCTGGATTTTCCGGGGGCTGGTACCGCAGTGAGGTTCGTGTTCATCGCCTGCCCAGGTTACCGGCGGGCTCCGACAGTCCTTTACCCGAACCTGCCAGGCGCCGCCAGCCCAGTTCTGCCGACCGCCCGCAATGCGGACATTCGGCCCGTCGACCGACTTTTCAGGACCGCACAGAGGTGGCACACTGGATCGGTGATCGAAATAGCCGTTCGTCGCCACCCCCTCTGTGCAGCCTGTTCTTCGGCTCTCGGTAGCGGAGGCTGTCCATAAGAAGGTGCGTCCGGAAGTCCAGACATGAGGCTTCCCCGGGCCATTCGATGTGACTCATACCACATCAGCCCGTCTCTGGAGCGGAGCGTCCACGAATCACCTCAGGACGTAACGGTGACGAGCAGGGCAACGATCCACACTTGTGACACGAGGAGAAAAAATGGCATCCACGACCAAGATCGAGACCGAGAGCGCAGTGCCGACGTCCGAGGCTGAGATCGATTCCTTGCGTCAGGAGATCGACCGCCTCGATTCCGAAATTCTTGCGGCAATCCAGCGTCGCAGCGAAGTTTCCCAGCTCATCGGCCGCACCCGTATGGCGTCGGGTGGACCGCGCATGGTGCACAGCCGCGAAATGAAGGTGCTCGACCGCTTCAGCAGCCTCGGCCAGGAAGGCCACACCCTCGCCATGCTGCTGCTCCGTCTCGGCCGCGGGCGTCTCGGCCGCTGACCTTTCGCCAGCTGACTTTTCGGGAGCGAATGTACCGTTCGGTCACTTGGAGTGACCGAACGGTACATTCGGTTCCACCGGGGCTCCGGCCCGCTTGTCTAGGTCAGGGCGATGTACTTGGTTTCCAGGTACTCCTCGATGCCTTCGCTTCCGCCTTCGCGGCCGAAGCCTGAATCCTTCACTCCACCGAACGGTGCGGCCGCGTCCGAGATGACTCCGCGGTTGACGCCCACCATTCCGCTGTCGATGGCGTCGGCGACTCGTAGTGCGCGGTCGAGGCCGCGGGTGTAGATGTACGACGCCAATCCGAATTCGGTGTCGTTGGCCGCGTCGATTCCTTCTTCCTCGGTGTCGAATCCGACGATGGGGGCGACCGGACCGAAGACTTCTTCCTTCAGGATCCTGGCGTTCGCCGGGACGTCGGTCAGCACCGTTGCCGGGTAAAAGTAGCCGTCGCCTCCTGGTGCTTTGCCGCCGAGGGCAACTGTCGCACCTGCTTCGACTGCGTCGTCGACGAGTTCCTGCACCTTGCTCAGCTGGTCTGCGTTGATCAGGGGTCCGAGCTTGGTGTCCGGGTCGAGGCCCGCACCGAGCGTCATTTCCTTCATCTTGGCGACGAATTTGGTGGTGAATTCCTCGCGCACGCTGTTGGCCACGTGGAGCCGGTTGGCGGCGGTGCATGCCTCGCCGCCGTTGCGCATCTTGGCCAGCATGGCGCCGTCGACGGCCGCGTCGATGTCGGCGTCGTCGAAGACGACGAACGGTGCGTTACCACCCAGCTCCATCGACGTGCGCAGCAGTCCGCCTGCGGACTGTTCGACGAGCTTTCGGCCCACTTCGGTCGATCCGGTGAAGGTGAGTTTGCGCAGTCTCGGGTCTTCGAGGATGGGAGCGCTGACCGCACTGGATTTCGACGAGGTGATGACCGAGAGAACCCCGTCGGGCAGTCCCACCTCGGCGAGGAGCTGAGCGAGGAACAGCATCGTCAACGGCGTCTCGCCTGCGGGCTTGACGATGATGGTGCACCCGGCTGCGAGCGCCGGCCCGATCTTGCGCGTGCCCATGGCCAACGGAAAATTCCACGGCGTGATGGCCAGGACCGGCCCGACGGGCACCTTGGTGACCAGGATGCGGCCGTTGCCTGCCGGTGCGGGTGTGAATCGGCCCTCGATGCGCACCGCTTCCTCGGCGAACCACCGGAAGAACTCGGCACCGTACTTGACCTCGGCCTTGGACTCGGCGAGCGCCTTGCCCATTTCCTTGGTCATGATCGCCGCGACGTCGTCCGCTCGTTCGGTGATCTTCTCGAAGGCTGCGCGTAGGAGCTCGGCGCGTTCACGCGCGGGGGTCTTCGCCCAGGACTTCTGCGCCGATGCAGCGGCGTCGATTGCCTTCTTCGCGTCGGCCGGACTTGCGTCGGCGACCTTCGCGAAGGGTGTGCCGGTGGCGGGATCGACGACGTCGAACGTTGCGCCGTTCTCCGCGTCGACCGGCCTGCCGCCGATCCACAGTTTCGGTGAAATGGATTCGATGAGTGCGTTGATCTCCATGCTCCGAGTGTGCCCGAGCCGGGGCCGCGACAAACGAGGAAGGCGCGCACAGCGAGGCGCTCGGCACTAAAGTAGGACGATATGAGCGTCGACATCACGGGCACGGAAGCCTGGAAGAACCTGAAGGCACACCACGACGCACTCGGAGCCACTACGCTCCGCGAGCTGTTCGCTGCGGACGACGATCGAGGACGAACGTTCACTCTCGCCGCGGGTGATCTTCACATCGATTACAGCAAGCACATCGTGAATTCCGAGACCGTCTCGCTTCTGGTCGAACTCGCGCGAGCGGCCGACGTCGAAGGCCGTCGCGACGCGATGTTCTCGGGTGCCCACATCAACACCTCCGAGGACCGCGCGGTACTGCACACCGCCCTTCGCCTGCCCGCGGACGCGACCCTCGAGGTCGACGGCCAGAACGTCGTCGCCGATGTGCACGAAGTCCTCACGCGTATGGGTGATTTCACCGATCGAGTCCGGTCGGGCGAGTGGGTCGGCGCAACCGGATCCAAGATCTCCACCGTCGTCAACATCGGCATCGGCGGCAGCGATCTCGGCCCCGTCATGGTGTACGACGCGCTGCGCCACTACGCCGACGCCGGCATCTCCGCCAAGTTCGTCTCCAACGTCGACCCTGCCGATCTGGTTGCTGCTCTCGACGGGCTCGATCCGGCCACGACCCTGTTCATCGTGGCGTCCAAGACGTTCTCCACTCTGGAGACGCTGACCAATGCCACGGCGGCCAGGCGGTGGCTCGTCGACGCACTGGGCGACGACGCCGTGTCCAAGCACTTCGTCGCGGTCTCGACCAACGCGGAGCGGGTGTCGGAGTTCGGCATCGACACGGCCAACATGTTCGGGTTCTGGGACTGGGTCGGCGGCCGGTACTCGGTGGACTCCGCGATCGGCCTGTCGGTCATGGCCGTCATCGGCAAGGAGGCGTTCGGCGAATTCCTCGACGGCTTCCACCAGATCGACGAGCACTTCCGCACGACGC
This sequence comes from Rhodococcus sp. RS1C4, assembly GCF_002258225.1. Classification (NCBI taxonomy): domain Bacteria; kingdom Bacillati; phylum Actinomycetota; class Actinomycetes; order Mycobacteriales; family Nocardiaceae; genus Rhodococcus; species Rhodococcus sp. RS1C4. The sequence continues at coordinate 90,475 of NZ_NOXZ01000007.1, forward strand.
CTCTCGAGCGCAACGCGCCTGCACTGCTCGGCCTGATCGGGCTCTGGTACAGCAACTTCTTCGGCTCGGAGACCCGAGCTGTGTTGCCGTACTCCAACGACCTGTCTCGTTTCCCGGCCTACCTCCAGCAGCTGACGATGGAATCCAACGGCAAGTCCGTCAAGGCCGACGGCACCCCCGTCACCACGTCGACCGGTGAGATCTTCTGGGGTGAGCCGGGCACCAACGGGCAGCACGCGTTCTACCAGCTGCTGCACCAGGGCACACGGTTGATTCCCGCTGACTTCATCGGATTCGCCGAGCCCACCGACGACCTCCCCACGCGTGACGGCACCGGGTCCATGCACGACCTGCTGATGAGCAACTTCTTCGCGCAGACCAAGGTTCTGGCATTCGGCAAGACCGCCGACGAAATCGCCGCCGAAGGTACGGCCGCCGACGTCGTTCCGCACAAGGTCATGCCCGGCAACCGTCCGTCCACCTCGATCCTCGCCCCGAAGCTGACGCCGTCGGTGGTCGGGCAGCTGATCGCACTGTACGAGCATCAGGTGTTCGTCGAAGGCGTCGTGTGGGGTGTCGACTCGTTCGATCAGTGGGGTGTGGAGCTGGGCAAGACCCAGGCGCTGGAACTGACGCCCGTCCTGACCGACGCCGATGCCCCTGCACCGCAGAGCGATTCGTCGACCGACGCACTCGTGCGCTGGTACCGCGATCAGCGGGGTCGCACCAAGTAGCACTGTTTCCGAATCCACCCACCTGTTGTGCGTTGCGAGGGCCCCGGAGCTCACAACAGGTGGGTGAATTTGCCGACCTGACTGAACCGAGCCTGCCTCCGTCGCGTCCAAGTAGGTATGGACTTCGAGGGCCTGCTCTTTCGCTCCGACGCGCTGGCATCGGGCGTCACCGACGGTCAACTGCGGCACGCGCGGTTGCGCGGTGAACTGATCGCGGTCCGGCCGGGCGCGTTCGTGTCGGCAGCGTTCTTCGTCACCTTGAATTCCGAGCAGCAGCATCTACTGCTCGCGCGCGCGATTGCTCACGAAGCCCCGGTGGTTCTGAGCCACCAGTCGGCGGCAATTGCGTGGGGAATGGATGTCTGGGCGCTGCCCCTCGCGCACGTCCACTCGACGACCGGACGCACCATCACTGCGAGGAAGGGCCGGCGCCGAATCGTGCACGGTTCGACGCTGTCGGACTCGGAAAGCACAGTCTTTCAAGGACTTTCGCTCACCACCCCAGCCCGGACGGTGGTGGACATTGCGCGATCCACGACGTTCGAACAGTCGGTGTGCGTGGGCGACTCGGCGTTGCGTCGGGGCCTCGTCACCAGGACCGAACTGGACGAGGCTCTCTGCAGCGCACGGCACCGCACCGGTATCCAGAACGCCGTCCGGGCCGTAGCCGCGATGACCGATCGCAGCGACAGCGTCGGCGAGTCCCGCACCCGATTGATTCTCTTCGACGCCGGGTTCACTCCCCTTCTCAATCAGTCGGTGTACGACGCCGGCGGCACGTTCCTGGGCCGAACGGACTTCTTGTTCACCGGCCCGTGGGGATGCTTCGAGTTCGACGGGGCCGACAAGTACGGCGTGAACGCGGCCGACACGCGGGCAAGCGTGCTCGCCGAGAAGGACCGTGAGAACCGCATCCGCGACGCTGGATGGCCGTTCGCGCGGGCGAGCTGGCGTGATCTTGCGCAACCGGACGCGCTGACCGAACGGGTCCGACGGATGCTTGCTCGTGGAGCGCGAATGCCGGAACCCGAGGGGACATTTCGAGCCGAACCGCTTCCCCCGTACCGACCCTGAAATCCACCCACCTGTTGTGCGTTGAGTGGGTCTGAAAACTCACAACAGGTGGGTGGATTTGCCCGGAGTGAACCGAACGGACCTCCGGTGCGTCCAATTCAGTATGGACTTCGATCAGCAGGGGATGTTCTCGCGCACCGAGGCGCTTGCACGGGGGTACACCGACGACGATCTGCGACGCGGCCGTGCCAGCGGGGAGATCGTCACCATCCGGCGCGGTTATTTCGTGCGCGCGGACGTCTATCGACGGCTCGACGCGCATCGCCGCCATGCTGTGCTCGCCGAGGCGATCTATGCGGAGTCGAGCACCGACGCGGTGTTCAGTCATGTGTCGGCGGCGGTTCTGCATCGCATGGAAACGTGGGACATTCCGCTGGACAAGGTCACGTTCACCATTGCGCGGTCCTACGCGGGCAAGAAGGGGCGCCAGCGAGTGCTGCACGGGTCGCCGCTTCCGCCCACGGATCTGACCGAGCGAGACGGGTTTCCGGTCACCGCGCCGACTCGAACGATCGTGGACCTGGCTCGGTCGCTTCCACTGCATCCGGCTGTCTGTATCGGCGACTACGCGATGCGCGCCGGGCTCACCACCCATCAGGAACTTCAGGGTGCGCTCACCGACGCCCGGAACCGAACCGGGATCGCCAAGGCACGCCAGGCGGTGCAGTCGATGTCGAGCCGCAGTCAGAGCACCGGTGAAACGCGCAGCAGGATGTTGTTGGACACGCTGCCGCTACCACCTCCGTTGCTGAGGCAGTCCGTGTACGACGAGGTGGGCGGGTACGTCGGAAGTGCTCCGTTCCTGTACCCGGATCAAGGAGTCGTCGGACGCTACGAGGGTGAAGGGGTGTACGGCGCAGATCCGGTGCTGACGGACATCGATGGTCGACGCGAGCGACATCGAATGGAACAGCTCGGATGGACGGTGGTGCAGTGGGACTGGGAGGACCTGTCCACGCCGCGAGAATTCACCGACCGGATCGCCCGAGCATTCGTGCAGGCCGCATCGAATCGAATACCGTTGGGCCACTACAGCTCCACCTCGAAGTAACCCTCAGATTCGGGCCACTATCGCCGCGGTGTCCAGTCCCGTAGGCAGGGTCCCGAATGCTCCTCCCCAGTCTTCTCCCAGCCGGCTCGCGCAGAATGCATCGGCCACCGCGGGATCACCGTGCCGCACCAGCAGCGAACCCTGGAACACCAGTGCCATGAGTTCGACCACTCGGCGTGCCCTGTACTCCATGTCGGTGCTGTCCGCGAGCTCCTTGCCCACGCGCGCGATGGCGTCGTCCAGACGAGAATCCGCCCCCGCTGCCGACGTGACCTCGGTGAAGTACGCCTCCACCACGTCGGGTTGCTTGGCCAGTGCGCGAAGGGAATCCAGTGCTGCGACGTTGCCCGACCCTTCCCAGATCGACATCAGCGGGGATTCACGGAACAGTCTCGGCATACCGGATTCCTCGACGTACCCGTTGCCGCCCAGACATTCCAACGCCTCGGCCGCGTGGGACGGTGCACGCTTGCACACCCAGTACTTGGTGATGGCCAACGCGATTCGGCGCAATTCGGTCTCCTGCGTGTCTCCACGCGCGGACCGGTCGGTCGCTCCGGCCAGGCGGATCATTGCCGCTGTCGCGGCCTCCGATTCCACGATCAGGTCCGACAACACATTCCGCATCAACGGTTGCTCGATCAGGGCGGCACCGAAGGCGGAGCGGTGGCGAGCATGATGCACCGCTCGAACGGCGGCATTGCGCATTCCTGCTGCGGAACCGATGACGCAGTCGAGGCGGGTCATGTTGACCATCTCGATGATCGTCTTCACACCCCGGCCTTCGTCGCCGACGAGCCACCCTGTGGCACCGAGGTATTCGAGCTCACCGGACGCATTGGACTTGTTGCCCAGCTTGTCCTTGAGCCGTTGCACCTGGATGCGATTGAGGGAGCCGTCGGGCAGCACGCGCGGCAGTAGGAAACAGGACAGCCCGCCTGGTGCCTGCGCCAAGGTCAGGAACATGTCCGACATCGGCGCGGACGTGAACCATTTGTGTCCGACGATCGTGTACGTGCCGTCCGCGGACGGTGTCGCGGTGGTCGTTCCCGACCGGACGTCCGAGCCGCCTTGTTTCTCGGTCATCGACATCCCCGCGGTCAGACCGCGCTTGTCGGTGGGAATGCGGAGCCCGAAGTCGTAGTGGGTCGACGCCAACAGCGGTTCGTACGTCTTAGCCAGGTCCGGGTTGTGCCGCAACGCGGGTACGGCCGCGTAGGTCATCGAGATGGGGCACATATGGCCGGCGTCGGCCTGGCCCCACGCGTAGAACTTCGCCGCCCGGGCGACGTGCGCCCCGGGCCGGGCGTCCTGCCACGGCGTCGCGTGCAGTCCGTTCTCGATCGCGACGTTCATCAGATCGTGCCAGTGCGGATGGAACTCGACCTCGTCGACTCGATTGCCGTACCTGTCGTGCGTGCGCAGGACAGGCGGGTTCTCGTTCGCGAGGCGTCCCCACTCCTGGGCCTCGACGCTTCCCGCACGAGCTCCGAGCTGCCGAACCTCGTCCTCGGCCCACCCGCCCCCCTCGCGGCGCAGACCCTCGAGCAGCGACGCGTCGTCGGACGTGTCGTACGGAAGCAGATCGGGGACCTGGTTGAAGACTGTGTGGGTAGCTGGGAAGGTCATGACACTCCTAACGATCGCAGGGCGAAAGCAACTAGATCCGGAATCACGTCGGCGGTGTCGGTGCGGTCCGGACTCAACGGGCCGACGAGCACTTCCCCCACCGCTCCGACGAGGGCCGCGGCAGCGATCTCGACGTTCTGCTCGGGGATGTCCCCCGCCGCGATGCCGTCGGCCACGGCATCGCCGATCGCCGCGGCGAAGCTGCGGCGGAACACCAGACGCTCGGCGTCGACGGCTGGGTCGACGGGCTCGGCCAGCAGCGCGTAGGCCATGGTGCGGTTCTTCATCGCGCGCCCGGCGAAGATCTCGACGATCGCCGTGACCCGTTCCACGACGCTCCCTGACCCCGTTCGGCTAATTCCGCGGGCTCCACTCGCGCCTGAATTGCTCATTCCGCGGGCTCCACTCGCGCCTGAATTGCTCATTCCGCGGGCTCCACTCGCGCCGGCTGCGTCGACGACGGCCTGAACTTCCCGTCCACAGACGGTGCGGAAGATTGCGACGACGAGGTCGGACTTGCTGTCGAAGTGCGTGTAGACGCTTCCCGCCGACACTCCCGCAGCTGCGGCCACGGACGCGATGGACAGCCCTCGGTAGCCCTGTGAGGACAGCACCTCGACGGCGGCGTCGAACAGTTTCTCGCGTCCGGCGTCGATTCGTGCTTGTACGGCGGAGGTCCGTCGGTAGGGCATGCCAAGAAGTGAAGCACTGATTCATTGCTTCAGGCAAGCCCTCTCGAGTACGGTCGAGTCATGCCAGTGAGGATCGAACGCTCGGGGCCCGTCACCACCGTCGTCCTGTCGAGGCCGGAGGCGAGAAACGCCGTCGACGGTCCCACGGCGGAGCAGTTGGTCAGCGCCTTCGAGGAGTTCGACGCCGACGACTCGGCCGCAGTTGCGGTCCTGTGGGGCGAGGGCGGAACTTTTTGTTCCGGTGCAGACCTCAAAGCGCTCGGCACCGAACGCTCCAACCACGCCACCGAACACGGCGACGGACCGATGGGCCCGACGCGTATGCGCCTGTCCAAGCCCGTCATCGCCGCTGTCTCCGGGTACGCGGTTGCCGGCGGTCTCGAACTCGCTCTGTGGTGCGACCTCCGAATCATCGAGGACGACAGCACTTTCGGAGTCTTCTGCCGGCGGTGGGGTGTTCCGCTGATCGACGGCGGTACCGTGCGTCTTCCTCGGTTGATCGGCACGTCGCGCGCCATGGATCTGATCCTCACCGGTCGCGCCGTCGACGCCGAGGAAGCCCTCGCCATCGGTCTCGCCAACCGTGTCGTTCCTGTCGGGCGTGCCCGCTCCGAGGCCGAAGCACTCGCAGCGGAACTGGCCTTGCTGCCACAGACCTGCATGCGGGAGGATCGGTTGTCCCTGCTCGAGCAGGACGGACTCGACGAGGAGGCGGCCATCGTGAACGAATTCCGGCACGGCGCCATCTCGATGGCCGCAGATGCACTCAGCGGTGCACAGCACTTCGCGTCGGGCGCGGGAAGACACGGGCGTTGACTCCGGGCCGACTGTCCGTCGTCGACGAGATCTTCCTCAGAACACACAGGGGTTACGGCTTACCCATTGCACTGCAGGGTATTTGGCGTAGCGACGACGCGGTCGACCGAGTCGACTTCGCTGCCGTCCACGCCAACCTGAGTCTCGGACGTCTGGGCCGACGAATAGTCAGCCCCAGAGTTCCCGGCGCACGTCGACGCTGGGTCGAGGAGGCGCACTCCTATCCGCTGGCCTTCGAACCCTCGCCGATCAAGACCTCCGAGATCCTCGACTGGGCCGACCGACAGGCCGACGTGGACCTCGACCCGGAGTTCGGACCCGGTTGGCGGATGGCGGTGGCGACCACCGACGCCGGCGGCACCGTCATGTCGTTGGCGTGTTCACACACCCTGGCCGACGCTGCCGGACTGGTGGCAGCAGCCGGAGTGGCGTTCGAAGGCACTGCACCCGAGCCTGCCCCGCGCCGAACGTCGGATGTGATGGACGCGGTGTCTCTGGTGAGACGGGTGGCGCCGGCATCCGTGCGTGCCGCGGCACGATTGGCGTTCGAGAAGGCGTCCCGACGCGAGCTGACCCACTACCGTCGAGTGTCGCGAGCCGTGACGACACACGAGATCGTCTGCAGCAGCGCAACCTTCGACGTCGAGGCGGTCCTGACAAACTCGGAGTTCATTTCCGTCGTCACGGAGATCGCCGCCGAACTGGGTGAGCCGCAACCGATCCGCATCAACGTTCCCTTTCGGACCACCGGAGGCGGCACGAACCGCATCGGAATGGCAACCCTGAACCTGTCGGTGACCGATACCGTCGACGGGATCAAGCAGGCCACCAAGAGCGCGTTCTCCCGTCCCGCCGGTGCTCCCGGTGGGTTTCCTGCCGAGGTGGTGCAACTGCTGTCCGATCGTCGTGCCGCTGCACTGACGGCGGCGCCCGGAACTGCTCGGGTGCTGTGCTCGAACATCGGCGACATCCCGGCGGCAGTGGCATCGATCGGCGGGCACCGCGCATCGAGCGTCGCGACGCGCGCTGTTCACCCACGAGCCGGACGTGCACGCACCACGACTGCGGTCTCGGCCTACGTGTCCTTCCTCGACAACCGTTCGACGCTGTCACTCGTCGGTACCGAGCCTCGATACGCGACTGTTCTCGGTGAGGTCGCGGCCCGGGTGTTGGCCCGGCGAGGTCTGAACGCCACGCCGTGGTGAACCACCGAGAATTTGGTGGTAGCAGGGGGTCGTCACGGCTCGTACCGGTCTACCGTGGTCGCTATGAGCGAGCACGACATCTACACGACGATCCAGCAGCTGGTGGCCACCGAGCACAAACTTCGGTCCGACACCCAGGCAGGCGACATCGATCCGGCAGACGAAAAGGCCGAGCTGACGAAGATCGAGCACGCACTCGACCAGTGCTGGGATCTGCTTCGGCAGCGCCGAGCGCGTCTGGACGCGGGGCTCGACCCGGACGACGCACAGGCAGGCAGCGTCGAGCAGGTGGAGCACTACCTCCAGTAGACCGCGTCAGACGAGCCTGTCGGTGATCCGATTGGGCAGGAACCGCAGCGCGACATCGATGCCCCGCCACTTCAGGCCAGGCAGCGCTGCGCGCCTCGGTTCCTTCTCGATTGCGCTGATCATCGCCGTCACGCCCTGGTCGAGGCTCGCCGTCAGCACGCTCTTGTCGCCGGCCTTCGCGGACATGTCCGTCTCGATGAAGCCCGGCAACAGCGTCGTGACGACGATGTCGGTGCCGGAGAGTTCGGTGGCCAAGGCGTCACCCAGCGCCGCAACGCCCGCCTTGCTCGCGGAGTAGACCGCCTTGGGGCCGGGAAGTCCGCGGTCGGCAATGACCGAGGACACGAGCACCAGGTGCCCGAACTTCTGCTTGCGGAAAATCTCCAGCGCTGCCTCGATCTGTGACAGCGCGCCGACGAAATTGGTTCGGGCGGTGGCGAGATTGGCGTCGGCGCGGCCGGTACCGATCTTTGCGCCCTTGCCGAGCCCCGCGTTGACGACAACCCGATCCAGTCCACCGAGTTCGTCGTGCAACTCGCCGAACACCCGGCCCACGGCATCGTGGTCGGTCACGTCCAGCGCTCTGACGGCGACGGTGACGCCGGGGTTGGCCACGATCAGCTCGTCGCGAAGCGCCTCCAGCCGGTCCAGGCGTCGGGCACACAGGGCCAGATCCTTACCCTGCGCGGCGAATCGCTTGGCCATCTCCTCACCGAGCCCCGAGCTTGCACCGGTGATCAGAATCTTGTTCCGCATCGTCCCCATGCCCGAAGACCCTATGCCACTCTTGAAAGATGACCGTGAACACTACTGACGAATTCGACGTCATCGTCGTCGGCGGGGGCCCCGTCGGCGAGAACGCCGCGAGCTACGCCATCGCAGGCAGCGACCGCACCGCGGTGATCGTCGAGCACGAACTCGTCGGCGGCGAGTGTTCCTACTGGGCGTGCATGCCCAGCAAGGCGTTGCTGCGGCCCAGCGAAGTGCTCACCACCGCACGCAACATGCCGGGGGTGAAGGAACTCGTCGGCGACCGCGGCCTCGATGTCGACGCCGTGCTGGCGCGTCGGGAATCCTTCACCCATTCCCTCGACGATTCCTCGCAGGTGTCGTGGGCCGAGTCCGCCGGGATCTCCGTGGTCCGCGGCCACGGCCGCATCACCGGAGACCGAACGGTCGACGTCGGCGGGCGCACCTTGACGGCCCGGCACGCCGTCGTCCTCGCGACCGGGACCACCGCGTCGGTTCCGGGCACCCCTGGCCTGCGTGACGCACTCCCCTGGACTTCCCGCGACGCCACCAACATTCACGAGATCCCCCACCGAGTCGCCGTCATCGGAGGCGGTGTGGTGGCGTCGGAAGCGGCGACGTGGCTGTTGTCGTTCGGCGCCGAGGTGACGATGATCGTGCGCGGCTCGGCCCTGCTGGCGAGCGCCGAACCCTTCGCGAGCGACCTCGTCGCCGACGCGCTTCGATCCCGCGGCGCGACGATACTGTTCGACGCCGACCTCACAGCCGTGTCGCGGCCGGACGCGTCGGACACGGGAATCGGCAGAATCCATGGTGGCGCAGCAGAATTGACGGTGAACGGCGAGACGATCGTCGTCGACGAGATCCTGGTCGCCGCAGGCCGCACGCCGGCGAGCGCCGACCTCGGTCTGTCGTCCATCGGGGTCGACGATCGAGGTTACGTCGACACCGACGACCACCTCCAGGTACCCGGTGTCCCCTGGCTCTATGCGGCAGGCGACATCAACGGTCGCGCGCCGCTGACCCACATGGGCAAATACCAAGCGCGCGTGGTCGGCGACGTCATCGCCGCCCGCGCCGACGGAAAGCCGTTGGACGGCAAGCGCTTCACCGCCTCGGCCGATCACGGACAGGTGCCGCAGGTGGTGTTCACCCCGCTGCAGGTCGCGTCCGTCGGTCTCACCGAGAAGCAGGCGCGTTCGGCGGACATCGACGTCGAAATCCTCGGGGTCGACATCGAGGTCGCGGGATCGTCGCTTCAGCAGGACGACTACTCCGGGCACGCTCAGTTGGTCGTCGACAGAGCGAAGGACATCGTGGTCGGCGCCACCTTCGTCGGACCCGGCGTCGACGAACTGGTCCACGCCGCCACCGTCGCCGTCGTCGGCAAGGTGACGCTCGACGACTTGTGGCACGCCGTACCGTCGTACCCCACGGTCAGCGAAGTCTGGCTGCGCCTCCTCGAATCACGGCGCGGTTAGGGTTCATCGCCCGTCGCGGAGTGGCTGAGCCCGTTTGACCTGCCGTGCCGCGTCGACGGCACGCAGTTCGACGGGCGATCCGACGACCACGGTTCCCACGCGGAGAATCCCGTCGGTGAGCGGCTCGGCGCGGAGCCCTCCGCGGCCGATCAGAGCCTTGCGCGCACCCTCGGCCGCCATGGTGTCCATCCACACGCAGGGATGCGCCGGCCTGCCGCCTCGAAATCTCACCGGACCGTCACCGGAATCGAGCTCGAATTCCTCACCGCGCAACGGATCGAGTTCCAGACCGCGTACGACGATGTTTCGCCTGGCCACCGCGGTGTCGGGCATCGAGATTCCGAGTGCGTCGCCGACGGCGTCCCACGCCTCGGCGGCCAGGAACGTCACCGCGGCTTCGGTGTGCGCTTTGACGCCGAAGAAGCGGTCACCGCGAATTCCCTTGTGCGCAACGATGTCCACCTGTTCGGGGAACTGCGTCGGCACCTCCTTCGCAGGTCCGTCCTTGGCGCGGCCGAAATACGCGTGGGCGGGCGAGACGAGCAGCTGCACCACATCGGCGCGGTACTGGAACTCCATGACCCCGATTGTCCATACTCCCCGATACTTACCCGTCGGTAAGATCTCCGCGTAGACTGCGTGTCATGCTCGCGAACACCAGAGTCACCACCGTGGACGGCGTCCTGCAGGGAAAGGCCGTGGGTGACCTCGTCACGTGGCGGGGAATCCCCTATGCAGCTCCTCCGGTGGGCCCGCTCCGCCTGCGCGCACCACAGCCGGTAGCGCCGTGGACCGGAGTGCGGGACGCCACCGAATGGGGCAACGCCTCGGTCCAGCACAAGCGCGGAACCATGCTGTCGGTGAACAAGTACCAACCGTCGAGCGAGGACTGCCTCACCCTCAACGTTCTGGCTCCCGGACGCCGGAGCGTGGGGTCTCTGCCGGTCATGGTCTTCATCCACGGCGGCGCCTACACGCTGGGAACGTCGGCCACCCCGCTCTACGGCGGGGGCTCGTTGGTACGTCGGGCGCTGAAGGACGGGGACGGAATCGTCTACGTGTCCATCAACTACCGCCTGGGCACGCTCGGTTACCTCGATTTCTCCCAGTTCTCGACACCGACCAGGCAATTCGACTCCAATCTCGGCTTGCGAGATCAGGTGGCCGCGCTCGAATGGGTGCAGCGCAACATCAGCGCGTTCGGTGGCGATCCGGACAACGTCACCGTCTTCGGCGAATCCGCCGGCGGCAACGCGGTGACGACTTTGTTGGCGACACCGTCGGCGAAGGGTTTGTTCGCGCAGGCCATCGCAGAAAGTTCGGCTCCCGGACTCGTCGCCACCCAGGACCGAGCGACGGACTGGGCACGCCAGTTCGTCGAACTGCTCGGCGACGGAGGCAACGTAGCGAGCACCCTGGACAGCGCCGACGTGAAGACTCTCGGCAGCACGGGCTCGAAGCTGGCTCTGTCGGTCGTCAAGAGCACTCCCGGCCTCCATCCGTTCGGCCCGGTCGTCGACGGTGACTTTCTGCCGAAGAACCCGGTCGACGCCTGCGCCGACGGCACTGCCCACGCGGTTCCGCTGATCATCGGCACCAACGGACGCGAGGGCACGCTGTTCCCCAAGGTGCTCGACGCCCTCCCGACCAATCCGTCACGCATCGACACACTCTTCGCACTGACCGACCCTGCCGCGAAAGACGTTGTCCTCGAGGCGTACCCCGACTATCCGCAGGAATCGGCAGCGATCGACGTCGGAGGCGATTTCACGTTCTGGAAACCGTCCATCGAGGTCGCGGAAACACACTCGCGCAGGGCTCCGACCTACAGCTATCGATTCGATTTCGCGCCGCGGGTGATGAAGTGGCTCGGACTCGACGCCACACATGGATTCGAACTGTTCGCAGTGTTCGGAATCAACGAGACGTCGTTCGGCAAGTTGATGACCGTTCCCGGTGGACGACGCGCCTTCCAGGAGGTCACCGAACACGTCCAGTCGCAGTGGTTGGAGTTCGCGCGCACGGGGTCGCCGCTCCCGAGTTGGCCGAAGTACGACGAAAGTACGCGCGAGACACTCATTTTCGACACCAGAACCCGGGTCCAACGTGACCCGCGCAGCGATCGGCGACGGGCCTGGGAGGGCTACCGCGGTTACGCGAGCCAGAAGACCGAAGCGTCCGCTACTTGAGCAGGCGGGACATCCGGCGATCCGCCAGGATCTTGCCGGATGTCTGGCACGTCGCGCAGTACTGGAAGGAACGTTCGGCGTAGGAGACCTCGCGGACGGTGTCCCCGCAGACCGGACACGGCAGACCCGCCCGGGCATGCACCCGCATTCCCGACCTCTTCTCGCCCTTGAGCCGGGCCGCATCCTGACCGGTCGACCTGGCGACGGCGTCCAGCAGCACCTCGCGCATCGCGGCGTACAGCACTCCGACCGACTCGGCATCGAGCTTGCCCGACGACGCGAACGGTGAAAGCTTGGCCACGTGGAGGATCTCGTCGGAGTAGGCGTTGCCGATCCCGGCCAGCATCGACTGGTCGACGAGAACCGTCTTCAGCCGAGCCGTCGTCCCCTTCAGGATGTCCGCGAATTCCGTTTCCGTGACGGCCAAGGCGTCGGGACCGAGGCGAGCGATGCCCGGCACTTCCTGCGGATCACGCACCACCCAGACTGCCAGCCGTTTCTTCGTGCCCGCTTCGGTGAGGTCGATGGCGGGGGTCAGCCCCTCCGGCGTGAAGAAGTGGACACGGAGCGCCAGCGGACCCTTCCCCGGTTTCGGTGGAGCCGCCGACGGGTTGTCCGTCCACCGAAGCCATCCGCCGCGGGACAGATGCGTGATCAGCCAGAGATCCCCTGCCTGGACAGCCAGGTGCTTGCCGAACCGCGCTGCGTCGGTCACGTCTCGTCCCTGCAACTCCGTGATGGGCGGATCGAACGTCTTGAGCACGCTCAGTGCGGCGATGTCGACACGACCGATCACAGCGCCGACGGCGTGCTCACGGAGGAAACCGGCGAGGGCTTCGACTTCGGGCAACTCGGGCATGGCGCAATTATGCGCTCGGCGCCGACACTTGCGCACCATCGACACAGCGCCGGTCGGGTGCTCGGCGCGGATCGACAGCACGGAGCGCATAATGTTCCACATGGTTTCCACCCCGTACGAAGATCTGCTGCGGCACGTACTCGCGACCGGCACCGCCAAGTCCGACCGCACCGGGACGGGCACGACCAGCGTCTTCGGCCACCAGATGCGGTTCGACCTCGCCGAGGGATTCCCGCTGATCACCACCAAACGGGTGCATCTGAAGTCGATCGTCTACGAATTGCTGTGGTTTCTCCGCGGCGACTCCAACGTGTCCTGGCTGCAGGAGCACGGCGTCACCATCTGGGACGAATGGGCAGCACCCGACGGTGAACTCGGTCCCGTCTACGGGGTCCAGTGGAGGTCGTGGCCGACACCGTCGGGCGAGCACATCGACCAGATCTCGGCTGCTCTCGACCTTCTGCGCTCGGATCCCGATTCGCGACGCAACATCGTTTCGTCGTGGAACGTCGGCGAGATTCCGCAGATGGCACTGCCGCCCTGCCATGCCTTCTTCCAGTTCTACGTCGCCGACGGCAAACTGTCCTGCCAGCTCTATCAGCGCAGCGCCGATCTGTTCCTCGGAGTTCCGTTCAACATCGCCAGCTACGCACTGCTGACGCACATGGTCGCTGCGCAGGTGGGCCTCGAAGTCGGCGACTTCGTGTGGACCGGCGGCGACTGCCACATCTACGACAACCACCGCGAGCAAGTTGCCGAGCAACTGAGCCGGGAACCGTTCCCGTACCCGAAACTGAAGCTTGCACAGCGTGATTCGATCTTCGACTACCAGTTCGAGGACATCGAGGTCGTCGGGTACCAGCACCACCCGTCCATCAAGGCGCCGGTCGCTGTATGAGCCCGACGACGGTGGGCGCCATCTGGGCACAGGCCCACGACGGAGTCATCGGCGACGGCACGACCATCCCGTGGCACATCCCCGAGGACATGGCTCACTTCCGCGAGATCACCCGCGGCCATCCCGTCGTCATGGGTCGTAGGACCTGGGATTCGCTGCCGGAACGATTTCGACCGCTGCCCGGTCGGCGCAATATCGTCGTCACCCGAGACCGCAGTTGGCACGCCGACGGAGCAGACACCGCCGGCAGCGTCGAGGACGCGCTCGCCCTCGTCGACGGTGAGGTCTGGATCATCGGCGGCGGCGAAATCTACCGCGCTGCACTGCCGTTCACGACACGGTTGGAAGTCACCGAGATCGACCTCTCGGTCGAGGGAGAAACTCGTGCACCGCACATTCCCGACGGCTGGGCGGCAACGCTCGGCGAGTGGCGTGTCAGCGAGAAGAGCGGCCACCGCTTCCGCTGGAACCAGTACGGCAAGGCTTACCGAACTACCTGATTCACAGTGGATTTCGCTCCGATGCCCCTCACCGCGGCTGCGGTTGGGCCATACTGGGGCGCATGGACAAGAAGTCACTCACCGCCCTTGCCCGCCAGCAATTGAAGCTCGCCGTGGGCACGTCGAGTGGCCGCAGTTCGCAGACCGTCTACGGCGGGCACCAGCGTCACCTGCGCCAGACGGTCGTCGCGTTGGCCGCCGGGAACAAACTGGCCGAGCACGACCTGTCCGGTGAGTCCACCGTCCTCGTCATCAGCGGTCAGCTCACCCTGGTGAGCGGCGAGAAATCCTGGAAGGGCTCGGCAGGCGACCTCCTCGTAGTGCCGGATGCCCGCCACAGCGTCGAAGCAATCGAGGACGTCGCGTTCCTACTGACCGTCGCCGTCTAGTTCGGCATACTCTGCCGCGTCAGGACTCGCCTCGGGCAACCAGTACGGGGCAGTCCGCCGTGTGGATGAGGGCGTAGCTGGTCGAGCCCAGCAACATCCCGCGGAAACCACCGCGGCCGCGATTCCCGACGACGATCAGCGACGCTTGCTCGGACAACTGTGCGAGCACCCGCACCGGCCTGTCCTGCGCGACGACTCGCCTGACCTCGACATCGGGATACTTCTCCTGCCATCCGGCAAGGCTTTCCGCCAGAACCGCTTCCTCCGACGACGCGATGTCGTCCCACTGCAGTGGCACGGCCGACATCGGAGCGAGGGCCACGTCTGCCCATACATGCACCGCAACCAGGGGCGCACCGCGGTGCGACGCCTCGTCGAAGGCCGCTGCCACCGCTGCCTGGCCGACGGCGGACCCGTCGACTCCGACGACGACGGGCCCCGTTGTGGGCGGGCGTCCGTCGATACTGCGGCCCCGAACCACGACGACAGGGGACGACGCGTGGGCGGTGAGTGCAATGGCAGCAGATCCGAGCAGTCCGGAATCCGATTCGCCCAGACCGCGTGCACCCAGGACGACGAGGGCACTGTTCTCGGACTCGGACAGCAGAACGTCGACGACCGTTCCGTCCCGAGCCTCGGTCACGACGGACAACGCGGAGCCCTCGATGCTTTCACGCCCAAGGGTTTCCGCGGCGACGAGCCGAGAGCCGAACACGGCTCGAACGTCGTTGTCCTCGGGTAGATAGGAAGGAACGTCGACAGCGGCGACGATCCGCAGGGTGCAATCCCGATTGGACGCTGTCTGCGCGGCCCACACGACCGCCAGATCCGACGCTTCCGACCCGTCGATTCCGACGACGATGGTGCTGCTGCTCACGTGGCTGCCTCCGCTCGCTGTGCCGCCACACACGATAGTCCACACCACGGGCGCATGCGGGTTCTCGAACGGCAAGTACCCTCTCTCCGGTTCGCCGAGAGCAATCATCGGAGAACCGGAGAGAGGGCGCCTTCCCACAGACCCCCCGGGGGTCTCGTGCGAGCGTTCTAGGACGCGCGCAGTCTTGCTGCGTCCCGCGCACGAGCGCGAATCCGCAGTTGCTCGAAGGTGGTCGCCTGGACCTCCATGTCATCGAGAAAGTCGGACAGGATCCTGCGATTGCGGTCGGACGAATCCACGGCCGACCGATCGAAGATGCGCCACATCCGTACAGCGGGAAGGAGCACGTCGTCGAGATGCAGACGGAGATCGTAGATTCCGTCGCGGGCGAGCAGCATTGCGCTGCGCTCGAAACCGACGAGCCCACTCCCGGGCAGCTGAAAATTCATCAGAACCTCGGTGATCGCCTTGAGCGTCTGCGCCGGCGCAGACTCCAAAGCACCCGCGACGACGTCGGAGAAGAACGCCACGTGCCGCTCCTGATCGGCCACGATGCGCTCGAGCAGCTCCTCCGCCACCGGATCCGCGCACTCGACGGCCGTGTTGCGGTGGCTCACCATCGTCGCCATGACATCGATCGTGGAGTGGACGATCGAGCGAAGGAAGTTGTCGCCCTCCATCGACGACTCGATCCCGATGGTGGTGCACTGCACCCTCGCTCGGTCCAGCGCGACGGCGTCGACGCTCCTGGTGGCGACCAGGTATCGCTGGATCGCATCCGCATGTGAACGCTTCTCGTCGGACCAGACCGCGCTCCACTCGGCCCACGCAGGTGAACTCGTGAAGAGTTCCCGGGCCGGGTCGACGAGCGCAGTGTTGTTGTGTGTGAGCAGCGTGGTGACGAGCGCGGCCTTCGCCGTCTCGGTCAGCGACGAGCGGCGCTGCCCCCAATACAGTTCCGGCCGAACGTAGGCGCTCGGGTCCCACCTCTGCGCGGTACGTAGATGACGCTCGAGTCTCTGCTCGATCACTGGCTCGAGATCTCGAAGCAAGGTCGTTCGACCTGGCGCTCCGTTCACTGTCCCCACCCCCTCGTGATCGGATCCGATTCTCTGTGCCGACCACAGACTCCGATCGGCACACGACGACGCTAAGCCCACGATCGGCACCGTGAGTAGGTTCCCCGGATTGTTTAGGCAATGTCGCAACCCGAATCCGAGACGAGTTGAGAGCCTTCACAAATTTCTCCGTTGAAAGACTGGATAACGCGTTGATAACATCCTATGATCAAGTTTGTTAGACGCCTGAAAACAAACTTCGGGTTCAGAATCGCCGGGGTTTCGGTCAAGTTTCCAACCATTTTTGCGTGGATGCGCAACAATACGCATCAGTAACTTTTTTTCGGACAGAGCTGAAGTTCCTACACGAAAGGCTGATCTGTGACCGCTCACAACACGACAAGCCTCGGAATCATGGTTGCCGGCCAGCCGGCGTCGGCGCCGCTCCGCGACTTCCGCGCTGTCGCGCGATTGCTGGTCGGCCACTTCGCGGCCAATACACCCTGCGGCTCGCTGCCCGGCGAACAACTGCACGGCGACGTCACCGAGTTCACCGTCAAATGCATCAGCATCGCTGTGCAGATGCTCGACGAACGACGCCCGCCCAACGAAAGCGACCTGGCAGAGCTCCGCGCCAAGGCCAGCCAGTGGGCACGCGAGGGCGTGCCGCTGGAATCGGTACTGACCGTGTACCACGAAGGAATTCAGATCGGCTGGAACCTGGTGTCCAAACGCGCAGGCGAAGGCGACACGAGCGATCTGATCGAAGCAGCACGGATGTTCGTCCTGCTGTCGGAGAAAGTCTCGATCGCCGCGTCGAAGAGCTACGTCGAGGAACTGCAGTCCGTCGCGAGCGAGCACCACACCGCCGCGCACACCCTCGTGTCCTCCTTGCTCAGCGGACACAACGCCGTCTCGATCGCTCGGCAGTCCGGCATCGAGCTCGCGGACAGCTACCTCGTCCTCGCTCTGTCCGTGCCGCCTCATCCCGACGAGAACGATCCGGCAATCCAACGCACCGTCGCTGCTCGCCGCAAACTCCGGCGGGTCCAAGCCGAACTGGCCACCGTCTGCGGACGTAGCCCCCTGTCGATGCTCAGCACCGAAGGCGGCACCGTCCTCATTCCCGGCGTGCAGGACGAGGAATGGGTGGAAGCACTCGTGCACCGCCTCAGCACGGCCGCCGAAGTACAACTCACCGTCACCGCCGAACAAGCAGCCACCGCGGACATCCCGACGGCCGCGGACCAGGTGCACGAACTGCTTGCGCTCGCGCACCAACTCCACCGCCCGGCAGGGTTGTACCGGATGGACGATCTGGTTCTCGAATACCAGCTGACGCGCCCAGGCCCAGGACGACGCCACCTCCGGCAGATCCTCGAACCGCTCGACGCGTCACCGGAACTGTTGGAAACGCTGGAGATCCACATCTCGCACGACCTCAACCGTCAGCGGTCCGCGCGGCAACTGCACTTGCACACCAATACGGTCGACTACCGCCTCAAGAGAATCGCGCAGCTCACCGGATTCGACCCGACACGGCCGTCGGGTATCCGCCATCTGCAGGCAGCTCTGGTCGCTCGCAGACTGGAAGCAGCACAGGGCGCTGCCTAGAACGTCCGTCGGCGACGCGGGGAATCATTTTCCACCGGCATGAGTTGAACCGATCGACAGTGTTCGATCCATGCCCCGGGTACCAACACATTGCCGCTTCGAGCGGCCTCTTGCCGAGAGGCGCACTGGCGGACACTGTCAGCGGAGCCGCCCACATTCGTGTGGGCGGCTTCTCGCGTTCACCAGCCCTCGATGGGCGTAGCGGGCACGAGTTCATCTCGCCCAAGGGAGCCGGTACACTCGCACGTGCACAACTCGCCTTCGTAGCTCAGGGGATAGAGCAACCCTCTCCTAAAGGGTAGGTCGCAGGTTCGAATCCTGCCGAGGGCACTTCGGTCACTCCGCGTTCCAATGCCGTGGGCGTTCGATCCCGGCTGGAAGGCGTGTTCGTTCGTCACCCTGCGCGTAGTTCACCTGCGACTGGGTCAGAAACAGAGCACCCGAGAGATCTGTTCCCTCGACGCGTACGTCTCGCAGGTCTGCTCCGAGCAGGTCGACGCCCGTGACATCGCAGTGTCGAAGGTCCGCCGCGATGAGGCACGCGCCACGAAGATCGGCTCCGCACAGGGGCAGTCCGCGCAGGTCGATTTCAGCCAGGTCCGCGCCCGGTGTCAGCCGTCGATCCCGGCGATCCCCTTCGGCGAAGTAGCGAGACCGTATTTCAGCGCTGACGTCCATCAGAAGCACTCTCACGGTGAGATGAAGGTTCTCGACGTCGGCCGAGAGCACCTCCTCGGGACCTGATGCCGTCAGCGTGGTGATCGTGTTCGTGACGCTGCGTGCTTCGTCCGCATGATCCGGGTCGTACGTGCGCTCCCCCACTTCGGCCAGGTACCAGAGCATTTCGTGCAGTAGCTTGACGGTCGTGAACGCCGCGAACATCGACTGACGCGTGTCCGGTCGATCACGCCAGCCGACACCGCCGAAAAGACGTTGCGACACAGCCTGCCCTGCGCCGAAACAGTCGAATACCGTGCACCCACGAAAACCGCGGCTGCGAAGACTGTCGTGAACAGTGCAGGAGTGATCCGACCCGAGGTGTCGGCACGGCGCACCGACTGCCTTGTCCTCGGCGAAATCCGCCGATCGAGAAAATCCTAAAGCTGTGCAGCACAGGGCAAAACAGTTGCTGCAGTCTGCCCGCAGTTCAGCGCGGGCGCCGATGGCGGACGTGAAGGGAAGAGGTGTCGACGACATGGTGAAAGAACTCCGATGAATGGCGTTTCGGTACGGGACGGGAGCTGGGAACCCTCGATCGGGTTCCTCCCGTGGCGCACGGAATCACCACCGCGCGTGGGCGGCGTACACAGCCGTCGTGAGAGGCCTGGTTCACAGAGAATATGTGTCGATGCGCGAACGATACCAAGCCGTTCACCACTGAGGGAAGCGCGCGGTTGCGGCGTGGGCCCGTGGCGGTTACTGTAGAACATACGTTCGAATGCATTCCTTGGGGGGGACTTGTGAACGCTTCAGAAGTACTCGGTTTCGTGGCCCGTCTGCGCACCAGCGAGTTCGACGACGACGCGGCGGCGGGAATCGACCTCATCTCCGCGCTCGAGGACTTGAAGAGTGCGGGCTCCGCGCACCAAGCCACCGTCACGGACGCCGTGGCGAACAGCATTGCCGCAGAACGTAAGGCGAAGGGTCGACCGAAGGCAGAGTGGCGCAAGGGAGTCGCGTCGCAGATCGGCCTCGCCCGTCGTGAATCACCGAACAAGGGAGGCCGGCTGTTGGGCCTCGCCCGGGCCCTCGTCCACGAGATGCCCCATACCCACGCACGCCTGCGTTCGGGTGAGCTGAACGAGTGGCGAGCAACTCTGATCGCCAGAGAAACTGCGTGCTTGACCGCAGAGGACAGGCGGTCGATCGACGAGCAACTGTGCTCCGACTCGGCAACCTTGAAGAATTTGGGAGACAACGCGATCGAGCGTCGAGCCCGGGCATTGACAGCTGAACTGGACCCCGCCTCGGTGGCCAGGAGGAAAGCAAGAGCGTTCGAACAACGCCGCGCGAGCACTCGGCCGCATCCCGACTTCATGTGCGAGTTCAAGGTGATGACATCGATGGACAGAGGTGTCTCGATGTGGGCAACTCTACGAAGAGACGCCGACTCCTTGGTCGGTGTGGGGGACGAACGTCGCACCCGCGATCAGATCATGGCCGACCTCGCGTTCGAGCGCATCACCGGTACAGCGCACGCAGCCTCGGGGGCCGCGGTGTCGGTCAATCTCGTCATCTCCGACGAGACGCTGTTCGGACACGACTCGAAGCCGGCTCATCTGAGCGGCTACGGCGAGATCCCCGCGTCGATCGCACGCAAGCTCGTCGCCGACGCCGCCGCATCACCCGTGCGCACCGAGCTGCGCAAGCTGTACGCGGAACCGCTCTCCGGCGCTCTGACCGCGATGGAATCCAAGGCGCGGAGCTTTCCCACAGCGTTGGCCACGCTGATCGACGTGCGTGACCGAACGTGCCGCACACCGTGGTGCGACGCCCCGATACGTCACCGCGACCACATTCGCTCCCACGCACACGGCGGTGCAACCAGTGCGCACAACGGAGCGGGATTGTGCGCCGCGTGCAACTACGCCAAAGAAGCCGACGGGTGGACGTCCACACCGAAGCGACAGGAGCCGCGGGCGATCCACGTCTACGACTTCGAGACTCCTACCGGGCACAGGTACAGCTCTCAGGCGCCCCCGATGCCGGTCGCACGACGGTACTGCTCGTTCGTCGAACACGAGTTCGCCGAGGAATACGCGGCAAAACTGCTGGCGACGTCCCACAGAGCTGCCTGATACGTCACTCCGGGAAGGCGATGGAGCGTTCAGCGGTTACACTGGGTAACGGTGTGTGTAGCTGCACGCCAGACGTCGTGGAATGCTTCAACTTCCGCCCGGCTTCGGCCGTGTTGTCCATGTGCACCCTGCACAGGCTTTTCTTACGGCGATCGAAATTGCCCACCGGCAGTCTCGCCAACCTTGCACTCACAGGTCACAGCAGTGAACCTTGCGGTGCAGCACCATGCCCGAAAGGCGCAACCCATCACTATGACTACCTTTGCTTCACTCGGCGTGCCGAATGCACTCGCCGAGGCACTTGCAGCACAAGGCAAGACCGAGCCCTTCCCCATCCAGGCCGACACCCTTCCCGACACACTCGCCGGACGCGACGTGCTCGGACGTGGAAAGACCGGAAGCGGCAAGACCCTCGCGTTCTCCATTCCCATGGTCGCTCGCCTCGCCGGCCAGCTCGCGGGCAACCGCAAGCCCGGTCGTCCGCGTGGGCTGATCCTCGCCCCCACTCGTGAACTGGCGACCCAGATCGCCGTCGCCATCGAACCGCTGGCGGCCGCCTACAAGCTGAAGGTCACCACGATCTTCGGCGGTGTGTCCCAGGGCCGCCAGGTGTCCGCCTTGAACGCAGGCGTCGACATCGTCGTCGCCTGCCCGGGACGCCTCGAAGACCTGATGAAGCAGCGCCACGTCAGCCTCGACGGCGTGCAGATCACCGTCCTCGACGAGGCCGACCACATGGCCGATCTCGGCTTTCTTCCCGTCGTGACCCGGATCCTCGCTGCCACACCGCAGAAGGGACAGCGGTTGCTGTTCTCTGCGACGCTGGACAACGGAGTCGACAAGCTCGTCAAGCGATTCCTCACCGACCAGGTCACACACTCCGTCGACGAAGCAACGTCGCACGTCGAAGCCATGACCCACAGCGTGTTCGAGGTCGACGGTGTCGAGGCGAAGAAGAAGCTCGTTCAGCAGTTGGCGTCGGGCACCGGCCGCCGAATCCTGTTCATGCGCACCAAGCACCAGGCGCGCAAGCTTGCCAAGCAGCTCACCGAGGCGGGTATCCCGTCGGTGGACCTCCACGGCAACCTGTCTCAGGCTGCCCGTGACCGGAACCTGCTCGCGTTCTCGTCCGGCACCGCTCGAGTTCTCGTCGCTACCGACGTCGCGGCTCGCGGAGTCCACGTCGACGACGTACAGCTCGTCGTGCACGTCGACCCGCCTGCCGAGCACAAGGCCTACCTGCACCGTTCAGGCCGTACCGCCCGAGCTGGAAGCGCAGGAGACGTCGTCACCGTCGTCCTTCCCGAGCAGCGCAAGGACACTGCCGTGCTGCTTCGCAAGGCCGCGATCACGGTGACTCCCGTCCGCGTCACGGCAGATTCACCGCAGGTTGCAGAACTCGTGGGCGAGCAGGCTCGCTACGTCGAGCCCGCACCGAAGGCAGCACCGCAGCCGCAGCGTCAGGGAACCCCTCGGCCCCGCAACGGCGCACCCCGCGGCGGCAGTGCCCGTGGTGGCAGTGCTCGTGGTGGTAGTGCTCGTGGCGCCGGCCAGGGTGACCGCGCGCAGTCCGGGCAGCAGACCCGTTCGGGCCAGGCGCGTTCCGGGCAGGGCCAGCCGAGCCAGGGACGCTCCAGCCAGGGACAGCCGGATCAGCGGCAGCACGCCGCAGGCGGTGGCCGTCGTCGCCGTCCCGCGGGCCCGACGACAAGCCAGCGAACCAGGTAGTCGGACTCGACCTACCCGAAGACATGACAAGAGCACCCGACCTGGTCGGGTGCTCTTGTTGTGTGTCTTGGATCCTGGCTTACAGCGTCCGTTCGAAACAGATGGATGTCGGCGAGTCGGTGTAAGGCCCGAATCCGTCGATGCGGGAGTACCCCTCGCGCTCGTAGAAGCGAACGGCGTCGGGTTGTCCGGATCCGGTCTCCAGTTTGAGGACACGGATCCCCCGATTTCGGGCACTGGTTTCCAGCCGTCGCAGTATCGCCACCGAAGCGCCTCGTCCCCGTTCGGGAGGGATGACGTACATCCGTTTGATTTCCGCTTCGCCCTCGTCGAGCAGTCGTAGCGCCCCGCACCCGATTCCGACGTGGGTGTCGTCCCGTGCGACGACGAACACCAGGATGTCCTCGGAGGTGGGCGCCGCGCCGGGCTCGTGGTTGCTGTTGCCGTAACGCGCGTCCAGTTCAGCGCGTTGTGCTGCGCGCAGTTGCGCGCCGACGGGGGTTTCCCAGTCCTCTTCGTCGACTGTGATCACTGTGCTGTGCCTCTTTCGTTCGCAGAGCGTGAAACGCCCATCTCGGTTGCTGGCACACTGGACAAGTGACAGTCAGCCCCGCCGAGCCTCGCACGTCCGGGGCTCTATCGCCTACCGAGCTGGCTACGGCAGCGGTGATGAGCAGTTTCGCGGTCGCCCTGTCGGTCGTCGCGATTCTCGTTCCCATGGCCACAGCGCTTCAGATCGTGGCGGCCGTGCCGATGGCCGTCGTGGTGCAGCGTCACCGCACCCGAGCACTCGTGGCAGCGGCGGTTGCGGGCGTGCTCGTGGCGTTCGTCGCAGCCGGCACCACCACCGCGTTCACCGTCGCCATGTCCGCGATCCTGGGTGGCCTCGTCGGCCGGGCCAAACGGAAGAAGCAGGGGCTGCTGTCCGTTCTGGCCACGTCGATGGTGGTGGGTCCGGCAATCGGGGCAATCATGGTCGGCCTGCTGCTGATTCTGTCGCCACTGCGAGAGCTGTTTCTGCGGACCATCGAGAACACCGTGGAAGGCTTGGCCCGCTTGATGTCTCGGGCCGAATTCCTCGTCACCCCCGCGAATGTTCTGCGGGACAGCGTCGGAACCATCCTCGATCACTGGTGGTGGTGGATTCTCGGCACGACCACACTGTCGATCGTCTTCGGCGCCCTGTTCGCCTGGCTGATCCTCGGCGCCGTCCTGGATCGGCTCGCCACCATCCCGGTGATCGACCGGTTGCCCGTCGCAACGGACGGTGCCGTCGGACCACTTCCGGTACAACTGCGCGGCGTCGGATTCCGTTATCCGGACAGCACATTCGCCGCACTGGACAACATCGACCTGCGGATCGAGCTCGGTGAGTTCGTTGCCGTCGTCGGACACAACGGGTCGGGCAAATCCACACTCGCACGCATCCTCGCGGGCCGTGAGCCGACGTCGGGGACGGTGGAACGCCCGGGCACAGCCGGACTCGGACTGACCGGAGGAACGGCCGTCGTGCTGCAACGACCGGAAAGTCAGGTGCTGGGCAGCCGCGTCGCCGACGACGTCGTGTGGGGGCTTCCGCCCGGCTACGACATCGACGTCGAATCGGTACTGTCCGAAGTCGGGCTGGCAGGTCTGGGCGAGCGGGACACGTCGTCGTTGTCCGGCGGCCAGCTGCAACGACTTGCCGTGGCGTCGGCCCTGGCTCGGCGTCCCGCTCTTCTGATTGCCGACGAGGCCACCGCGATGATCGACGCGGAGGGTCGCGCGAGTCTGGTGGCATTGGTTGCGGCACTTCCGAAACGACACCCGATGTCCGTCGTGCTCGTCACGCATCAGGAGTTGGAGACGGTGGCTGCCGATCGCGTCGTACACCTGCACAGCGGGTTCCAGGTCGCGCATACACCCGATTGGATGCGCGGGCACTTCGCCTACTCCGCGGACGCTTTCCACACCGGCGCGCCCTTGATGACGTTGACCGGCGTCACCCACACCTACAACAGCCGGACACCGTGGTCTCAGGACGCGCTGCACGGCATCGATCTGTCCATCTCGAAGGGCGACGGCATTCTTGTCCTCGGCGGCAACGGATCCGGCAAGTCGACGCTGGCCTGGATTCTCGCCGGGTTGACGTCACCGTCGGCAGGCACCGCTCGTTTGGACGGACGCGACATCGCGGGCAACGTCGGTGCCGTGGGCCTGGCCTTCCAACATTCACGTCTGCAACTGCAGCGTCGAACCGTCGCCGAGGACATCGAGTCCGCAGGAGGTCCGGAGGTGGGATCCGCCAAGGTCGCGGTGGCCATGGACGCCGTCGGGCTGGATCGCACCCTTGCGGGCCGCGAGATCGACTCGCTCAGCGGCGGGCAGATGCGTCGCGTCGTGATTGCAGGCCTGATTGTCAACAAACCTCGAATTCTCGTGCTCGACGAGCCCCTTGCCGGCTTGGATCCGCCCGGCCGAACGGAGATCATCGACGTGCTCGGATCGCTGCGACGACAAGGGATTGCCATCGTGGTGATCTCGCACGACGTCGACGGAATGGATCGAATCTGCGATCGGACCGTCGTACTCGACGCCGGCAGGGTCGCGTCGTGACCACAGTCGTTCTCCGTCAGGTCCCCGGTTCCTCGCCCATCCATCGACTCTGGGCGGGAACCAAACTGCTCGCGGTGCTGCTGATCAGCATCACGATCGTCGTCGCACCGTCCTGGGCATCCATCGGACTCGTCGTCGGAGTGCTCGTCGTCGCGGCGGTGATCGGCCGAGTTCCACCGACCGCCGTTCCGCGGCCTCCGTGGTGGATCTGGGTGCTGTTTCTCGTCGGCGCACTCATCAACGTTCCGCTCGGTCTCGATGCGGTTCTGTTGTTCCTACGCTCGACCGTCTTCGCCTTCGTTCTTCTGGGGGCCTCGTTGATGATCGGGTGGACGACGTCGATGAGCGACATCGCACCCGCAGTGGCCGTACTGGTCTCGCCGCTGAAGAAGCTGAAATTGCCGGTCGACGAATGGGCCGCGACCCTGGCACTGTGTTTGCGATCGCTACCCCTGCTCATCGAAGAGATGCGCACGATGATCGCAGCCCGCAAACTCCGGCCGAAATCGGTGCTCAACAGCGCTTCGGACAACTCGATCGTCGACCTGATCACCGCGACGATGTCCATCGCCATTCGTCGGGCAACCGAGATGGGCGAAGCGATAACCGCCCGCGGCGGTACCGGCCAGATCACCGCGCACCCGAGCCGACCGGGGCTGTCCGACGCGCTGGCCCTCGCCGTCGTCGCACTGTGCTGCACCGCCGGGATCGTGCTGACGTTCGTCTAGAGCTACTCGCCGCCGATGCGTTGGGTTCGGCTGTTCAGTGCCTGCACGAACACGTCCGGGATGTCACGCGGATCCTCGGCGACGTAGCTGGTACCACCCGTCGCAGCGGCAATTCTCTGCAGCGCAACAGGATCGGCGTCGGTGGTGATACCGACGGTGACGATGACGACGGGGCGCACCGGATCCTGTTCGCGCTGCAAGGTTTCGATCAGCTGATCCAAGCTGGGGCTGCCTTCGTCCTCGTTCGTACCGTCCGTCAGCAGGATGACACTGTTGACGAAATTCGGGTCGTACCCTTCCTTGACCCGACGGAACGCAGCGAGAGTGGTGTCGTACAAACCGGTTCCGCCACCCACGATGCCTGGAAGCCCGCGGATTGCAGACAGAATCGCTTCGCGCTGTGGCAGACCGTTGAACACCGTGTCCACCGCTCCCAGGGGAACCAACTCGCGATAATCCTGTTGTCCTCCGCCGAGACCGATGGAGAACGCCCACAGTCCCATCTCGGTCTGGTCGCTGAAGAGAGCGTTGGCCCCGAGGCTTGCATCGACGGTCAGAGCTATCCGTGTCGAGTCACCGGACCGCGCCGCCATGGACCCGGATACATCCTCGACGACCAGGGTGCGAAGCGGAAGGGCCAGCACCGACCAGTCACGCAGCGTCGATTCGATGGCCAGCGGATTCTTCAACTCCAGCGACGCGACCGAACCCACACCCCTACCGTCGGCCACTGGAACACCGCTGGCCTGCCGAAAACCGGCGGCCGTCAGGGCCTCGGTGGCCGAGGTGGTCGACAGCGCCGACGCCAAGGCGGTACCGGCATCCTTGACGCGGTCGTAGTCCGGGCCTGCTGCCGCGGTGACCGCGAGCGGGTAGTTCAGGAAATAGCTGCCCGTCGGTGGAACCGACGCTTCGAGCGGGGCATCGGGATGCGCGGCGTTGTACGCGAGCACGCTCTGCTCGGTTGCAACCGACGTGCCACCCTCGGCCGCGACCTGGTCGACGAGATCCGCCGTTCCGTGCGGCAGATTCGCGATCCGGCCGTAGTCCTGAGCTTTCGGGACCAGTGCGGCAGAGACTGCCTTGGCGTCGGAGATCGCGACCTCCGATTCCGACAGAGCTCCGAGAATCGAGGCGAGGGCTCCGCTGCTGTCCAGCGGATCGCCGATCCGAAGGCCCGGATTCTGCAGCACCTCCAGCCAGGTGTTCACCGGAACCGACTCACCCGGACGCGTGACGACGACGGGCATGGTGTTGACCACCGAGGACTTGGCCACCTCGGGAAGAGCCCCGGTCGACCGGAGAGTCTTCAGCAGCCACAGCGTCGAATCAGGGATCCACAGGTCCGGACGGTTCTCGTTGTTGCCGGCAAGTTCGGTGGCCGTGTCCGTCGGCGCCTCGGCCCTGATGTCGAAATCGGTGCACCCTCGGTCGACAGGTTCCACGGTGGACAGCACGTCCGTGACGACCGGGGCGACGGTGGGATCGACTGCAACGGACACCTGCGCGACGGTGTCGCACTCGGCGCCACCTGCACGGACGGCCTGCACTCCGAAGTATCCGCCGACGACGACCACTACTGCCGTGACGACGATCGCGCCCCCCACGTACAGCGGATTTCTGCGCGTTCCCGTTCCGTGACGCCCCGACATCCCCGTGTTCCCCCAAACAGTCAGCTTCCGTTGCACGCTGCATCATGCACGACGAAGCGCGCCGAGCAAACGGCAAACCCAAAAATAGCGGGAAAATCAGCGTCCTGCGCGGCTCTTGAGAGCATTCACAAAAACGTTGGGGATTTCCGCCGGATTTCTGGCCAGAAAGCTGGTTCCGCCGGTCGCCGCGGAGATCTGCTGGAGAACCCCGGCGTCGGCGTCGTCGGTGATACCGATCGTGACGATGACGACAGGCTTGGTGGGATCCTGCTCGGCACGCAACGTCGAGAGGAGTTCGTCGAGCGAGATGCTGCCCGGGTCCTCGTTGGAACCGTCGGTGAGGATGATGACGCTGTTGATGTAATCGGGGTCGTATCCCTCTTTGACCTGGCGGAACGCCGCGAGCGCCGTGTCGTACAGGCCTGTTCCGCCGCCCACGAGGCCCGGGAGCGTGCGCGTCGCCTGCAGCAGAAGGTCACGCTGCGACGTGCCGTTCACGTCCTCGTCGAGCCGACGAATCGGAACCAACTCGCGGTAGTCCTGGTCTCCCCCACCGAGGCCGACCGAGAAGGCCCACAACCCCAGCGCGGCGTTGTTCGGGAACAACCGATTGCCGGTATCGCTGGCCTGCACGGTGAGCCCGATACGGGTGTCCGCACCCGCGCTGTACCCCATCGACCCCGACACGTCCTCCATCACGAGGGTGCGCGACGGCAGGGCCAGAACCTGGTAGCGACGCAGGGTCTCCTCGGCAGTCTGCTGGTCGGCGATGGTCAACGCCTCGATGTCCCCGACGCCACGGCCGTCGCTGAGCGGAGTGCCGTCGGGTGCTCGGAATCCGGCGTCGGACAGAGCTTGCAACCCCGTCTCCGACGCCAGGGCCTCCGCCACGGCGAGCCCGACGGCCTTCGCGCCCTCGACGCGATCGTCGGCCGGTTCGGTCACGGCCAGCGGAAAGTTGAGAAAGAAACTGCCGGTGGGGGGCGTCGTCGTGCCGAGTTCGGCGCCGGTGGATTTCTGGAAGTCGAGGTACGACTGCTCGGACACCACCGACACTCCGCCGTCGGCGACCATCTCCTCCAGACGCACCGTCGGATCTGCTTCACCGCGGGTAGCGGCCTGCGCCTGCGCGATCGGCACCAGCGCGGCCGACACCGAATCCACGGCGTCCGCGTCGGAGCCCGCCTCCGAGAGCGCCCCGAGAATGGCAGCGTCGGAGATGGTGTTGGTCAACGGATTTCCGATGCGCAGACTCTTCAGCTGCAGAGCCGTCAACCAGGAGTCGAAGAACGGAACCTCGTCCTTGCGTGCGGCGATCACCGCCGGGGAACTCGCCACCGACTGGCTTGCTACATCCACCAGCGAACCCGTCGCGCGCACGGCCTTTCCCACCCACAGTGCGGAATCCGGGATCCACAACGACGGCGCATCCGCACCCATCGACACTGCAGCCGACGCCGTGCCGGAATCGGTCGCGGTGACCTCCACCGTCGCGCACCCGAGATCCTCGGCCGAGGTGTCGTCGACGACCTGCTGGACCACTCCTGCGATAGCAGGGTCCGCGGCCAGGGAGTACGTGGCCGGATCCGTGCAATCGGAACCGAAGGCCTTCTGCGCCGCGAACACTCCACCGCCGACGACGAGCAGGAGAACGACGGCGATGATCCCGTACTTCACCGCCGGAACGGCGCTTGCACCCGACGCGGGGGCACTGTGTCTACCAGGGGCACTGTGTCTGCCGGGCATGGAAAGGCCTCTCCGTTGTCAGGCGTACAGCGATTCGAAGGTCTTCATCGAGTTCTCGATGTCACCCTTCAGCGCCCGAGCGACGCCGGAGCCTATCGGGCCGAACAAGGGGGCACCGCCGAGCTCGACGTCCAGCGTCAGGTCGGAGCCGCCGCTCTTGCCCTCCGCGACCGACAACACCAGCCCGATCTTCACTCCGCCCTTGCCGTTGCCCTTCAACTTCAGCTTCTTCGGCGGGTCGTAGCTCTCGATGGTCCACCGGACGCGGTTACGCATCCCTTTCACCGACGCGACGGACTCCAGAGTGGTGCCGACGGACAGTTGTTCCGGCAGGTCGGAGCGCCATCCCTCGTGGATGGACAACCACTTGTCGTAGTCGGCGAGATCGGACGCATGAGTCCACGCAGTCTCGGGGTCGAGCGGGACGTTGACGGTTACCTTCAGCTTGGCCACGGAAGGGATCGTAACCAAACGCGTCAACCCCGATGTGTGAGGCAGACCTCACCGGGGCCCGCGGAGTTGTGATAGCTACCAGCTCCCACCCCCGCACACACTGCAGTCCCCCGCACAGGCTGCAACCTGTGCGAGGGACTGGAAGGTGTGCGGGAGCAGAACGAAATCGCGCGTCGTACAACACAATCGAGTTATCCCCAGGATCGTTCATCCACAGCTATCGCGAACGCGCCCGATCGACCACGATCGTCGCCATGCGATTCGACGAGGACCCGTTGCTGATGCGTAGCCAGCTCGTGCGCACCGGAACGTCGGACAGCGAGATACGGACCGCGACCAGGAACGGGACGATGAAGCGAATCCGACGCGGCGCATTCGCCGATTCGTCGGCGCTCCAGGCTCTGGGGCCCGAGGATCGCCACGTTCTCCGGACGCGGGCGCACGCGAACGCCGCCGGTGGCCGACTCGTCGTGAGTCACCAGTCCGCTGCCCTGGTCCACGGGATCGCACTGTGGGCCCCGGATCTGCAGCGTGTTCATTTCACCGTCGGTCGTAGCGGTGGTGGCCGTAAGACCGGTGGGCGGCACGTTCATCCCGCACCTCTCGAGTATCTGAAACCTGGGCAGACACCGGCTGCTGCTGTGGTCGCCGAGAAGAAGCGCGAGGACGCGCTGCGAGCGCACGGTTGGATCGTTCTCCGGTTGACGTGGTCCGACCTCGAGAACCCCGACAGGCTGGTGTCCAAGCTGCGAGCGTCGATCGAGCTCGCAGCCGCACTCCCCACCCCACGCACCGTGGTCCGGCGGTCGGCAAGGTGACCCCCTTCCCGCACACACTGCAGTCCCCCGCACAGGCTGCAACCTGTGCGAGGGACTGGAAGGTGTGCGAGAGAGATGGAACCCTCAGTGGGCGGTGGCTTTCTCCGCACCGATACCGGTGAGTGAGCGAACCTCCATCTCGGCTTGCTTGGCGCGGCTCTCGCTGTCCTTCGACAGCAGCGTACCGACGATTCCCAGCACGAATGCGAGTGGGATGGAGACGATTCCGGGGTTGGACAACGGGAACCAGGCGAAGTCCGAGCCGGGGATCATCGCGGTCTTGGATCCGGACACGGCCGGGGAGAAGACGATGAGCACGAGCGTCGAGATGAGGCCGCCGTACATGCTGCACAGTGCGCCGGTGGTGTTGAAGCGACGCCAGAACAGCGAGTACACGATGGTCGGCAGGTTCGCCGCGGCAGCGACCGCGAAGGCGAGTGCGACGAGGAACGCGATGTTCTGACCGTTCGCCAGGATGCCGAGGCCGATGGCGAGTGCACCGATCACGACGGCGGTGATGCGCGAGACCTTGACCTGCTTCTTCTCGTCGACATCGCCCTTCTTGATGACGCTGGCGTAGATGTCGTGAGCGAAGGACGCCGACGCGGTGATGGTCAGGCCGGCGACCACGGCGAGGATCGTCGCGAAGGCGACCGCCGAGATGACACCGAGCAGGATGACGCCACCGAGCTCGAAGGCCAACAGCGGTGCCGCGGAGTTCTGTCCGCCTGCCGACGCCAGGATGCGGTCCGGTCCGACGATTGCTGCGGCTCCGTAGCCGAGCACCAGGGTGAAGAGGTAGAACGCGCCGATGAGTGCGATGGCCCAGACGACGCTGCGACGAGCTTCCTTCGCGGTGGGGACGGTGTAGAAGCGCATGAGAACGTGTGGGAGACCAGCAGTTCCGAGCACGAGTGCGATACCGAGTGACAGGAAGTTGAGCTTGGACATGTTGCTGCCGCCGTACTGAGCGCCCGGCTCCAGAACCTGGCGGGCTGCGACTGCATCATCGGCGGAGCCGGTGATCGTTTCCTGTGCACTACCGAGCAGCTCGGAGATGTTGAAGCCGAACTTCGCGAGAACGAGCACCGTCATGAACAGTGCACCGGCGATGAGCAGAACCGCCTTGATGATCTGGACCCACGTGGTGCCCTTCATGCCGCCGACGAGGACGTAGACGATCATCAACACACCGACGACGGCGATGACGATGGACTGCCCGGTGCGGTCGGAGATGTCGAGCAGGAGTGCGACGAGTCCGCCTGCGCCCGCCATCTGCGCGAGGAGGTAGAACAGCGACACCGTCAGCGTCGACAGCGCGGCCGCGGTGCGCACCGGACGTTGCTTGAGGCGGAAGCTCAACACGTCGGCCATCGTGAATTTGCCTGTGTTGCGGAGCAACTCGGCCACGAGCAGCAGCGCGACGAGCCAGGCGACGAGGAAGCCGATGGAGTAGAGGAAGCCGTCGTACCCGTAGACGGCGATGGCGCCCGCGATGCCGAGGAAGCTTGCCGCGGAGAGGTAGTCGCCTGCGATGGCGACGCCGTTCTGTGGTCCGGAGAATCCGCCACCGGCGGTGAAGAACTCGGAGGCGGTCGCGTTCTTCTTCGAGGCGCGGATGACGACGAACATCGTGACGGCGACGAACGCTCCGAAGATCGCGATGTTGACGAGTGGTTCGCCGACGGTGGTGTCTGCGGCTTGCGCCAGGACGTTCATCGCTTGGCCTCCTGGGACGCGATCATGTCGTTGCGCAGTGCCTCGGCGCGCGGGTCGAGTTCACGGTTCGCGAAACGAACGTAGATGCCCGTGATCGCGAAGGTGGTGACGAACTGCCCCAGTCCGAGGAGCAGGCCGACGTTGACGTTGCCCCACACAGGGGTGGACATGAAGTCGTGCGCGTAGTTGCTCAGCAGCACGTAGACGATGTACCAGATCAGGAAGAACGCGGTCATCGGGAAGACGAAGCTGCGCAGGCGTCGACGCAGTTCCTGAAATTCCGGGCTTGCTTGCATGTCGATGAACGCTTGCTCGTCCGGTGGTGGAGATGTGTCCGGTGTTGTCACGAAAGTGCTCCCTCGTCGTGGCGTCACGGAGTGTGACGGAAGATCTGGACTGAGAGTAGTGAGATGGGGATCACAAAAGAACGTGGTGGCGTCGGTCACACGTTCAGCTGCGTAGGTCTGCGCCGAACGGTTGTCTCACCGCGACAAACGGCCGAGGTGTCAGAGTTCGCGCTCGCGGTCCTTGCCGACACCCAGGCGTTCGGGAGCGTGCAATCGGGTGAAGATGCCGCCGATGTCGACGGGAACCGTCCGCGATGTCGCCTTGCTGACCAGGTACATCAACCCGAAAGCGAGGGGCACGCTGACAGCGGCCGGGTACCCGAGGACGGTCGCCGCCCATCCCCCGAACCATGCCTCCGGAATTCCGAACACCGACAGCGACGCTGCCACGAGCGAGACGGTTCCGCCGCCGATCAGCCCGGCTGCTGCACCGGCCGCAGTCAGTCCGCGCCACCAGATGCCCAGCACGAGGAGGGGGCACAGCGTCGACGCGGCAACCGCGAACACCAGCCCCACCGTGCGGGACAGATCGAGCGACGCGAGCCCGAGGGACATCGCCAGCGGCACGGCTCCCGCGAGCACCGCTGCGATGCGGAAGTCTCGGACGCGTCCACGCAGTACATCGGTGCTGAGCACCCCGGCGATGCTCACCAACAGACCCGACGACGTCGACAGGAACGCCGCGATGGCCCCGGCGGCGACGAGAGCGGCCAGGAGTTGGCCTCCCACACCGGACAACACCGACCCGGGGAGCAGCAGTACCGCCGCGTCGGAGTTCCCGGTGATCAACAACTGCGGAACGTACAGACGCGCGAAGACTCCCAGCAGAGTCGGAAAGAGATAGAACAAGCCGAGCAGACCGAGGACCGTCAGCGACGTCACTCGCGCGGCACGACCGTCGGGATTGGTGTAGAACCGCACGAGCACGTGAGGCAAACCGAGGGTGCCGAGGAACGTCGCCAGAATGAGCGAATACACCTGGTACAGCGGATGCATGCCGCCGAGCCCGCCACCGGGCATCGCCCACTGACGGTCCGTCGTCGGTGCGCCCGCCACGACGGGAACGGCCGAACCCGCGTCGAGCACCAGGGACGTTCCCTCGGACAACTCGTGCGTGCCTGCACCCAGCACCACCGCGCCGTCGACGCTGTCACCGTCGAGAGTGCCGCTGATGAGCGCGCCGATCGGTGAATCCACCTGAACGAGAACATCGGTGTTGATCTCGACCGTCGTCACCCGGTCCACCGTCGGTGGCGCCGGACTACCGACCGCACGATCGTCGGCGAAGAAGTGCACGGCAAGCACGAGGGCCGGAACAGCGACGGCCGTCAGCTTCAACCAGTACTGGAAGGCCTGCACGAACGTGATGGAGCGCATGCCTCCACCGACGACGTTGGCGATGACGATGAACCCGACGACCGCCGCGCCCACCCACCCGGGAACTCCCAGCAAGATATTGAGAGTGAGGCCCGCACCCTGAAACTGCGGCACGAGGTACAGAGCGCAGATGACCACGACGACGAACATCGCGAGGGTGCGCAATCGCCCGGAGCCCAGTCGGAACTCGGCGAAATCGGGAACGGTGTAGGCGCCGCTGCGCCGAAGCGGCGCGGCAACGAACAGCAGCAGACCCAGATACCCGGCAGTGAAACCGATCGGATACCACAGGGCGTCGGCACCGTACTTCGCGATGAGGCCGGCGACCCCGAGAAACGATGCAGCCGAAAGGTATTCGCCGGAGATGGCGGCCGCATTCCATTTCGGCCCCACGGTGCGTGACGCGACGAGGAAGTCCGACGTGGTGCGGGCCAGGCGCACGCCGTACACACCGATGGCGACGGTCGCGGCGGCAGCGATCAGCAACGCTCCCACCGTGAGCCACGGCACCCCCGTCATGATCAGTCGTCCACCAGGTCGAGGAATTGCTGCTCGATGCGCTCGGAGCGGCGGACGTGGATCCAGCCGACACCCAGCAGCAACGGGTAGACCGCGACCCCGAGCACGACCCACGGCAACCGAACTCCGAACACCACGGCGTCGGAGAACGCGGGAACGAGCAGGCCCAGCAACGGAATCGAGAACAGTACGGCGAGCGTCACCACGGCGAGGCGGATCGACAGCAGCAGTTGAGCGCGAACGAGGCCGCGCACCATGGCGTCGCCGACCTCGGTGTGTTCCTGCACTTCCACCCGTGTTCTGACGATCCGGGCGCCGCGCCTGCGGGCAAGGACCACGCGTTCACGCGGGTTCCGACCGGGCTCCGTCACCGATTCGACCAGGATTGCAGCGGGCCGCGGACGAGACGATCCTTGAGTGCCCGGGTGTGACGCCTGCTCACCGGGAGTTCGACGGCCGCGAGGTCTCCGTGGCGTCGGAGGCACACCACGAGCCCCGATCCGACGCTCTTGATGCCCGTCACCAACGACAGGGACACCAGGTAGGACCGGTGCACTCGGAGGAAACCGACTTCTGCCCAACGACTTTCGAGGGTGGAGATAGGGATCCGCACGAGGTGAGAGCCTGTGGAGGTGTGCAGCCGGGCGTAATCGCCGTCCGCTTCCACCCACCCCACGCTCGCACGTTGCACGAGCGTCGTCGTGCCGCCGAGCTCGACCGGGATGATCTCGTCCCCTGTAGCCGGTTCCTGACCCTCCAGTCGTCGGCCCGCGGCGGTGATTCGGCGCAGAGATTCCGCCAGACGGTCCTCGCGCAAGGGTTTGAGCAGGTAGTCGACGGCGCCGAGGTCGAATGCGGCCAGTGCTCGGTCGTCGTGGGCGGTGACGAACACGACCGCCGGTGGACGCACGAAGTTCGAGAGGATCCCGGCGAGCTCCAACCCGTCGAGACCGGGCATGTTGATGTCGAGGAACACTGCGTCGATCGCCGGGTAGGACGCGTCGACCGGATGTTGCAGTCGTCGCAGTGCCGTCGTGGCGTCCGACGCGACGAAGACCTCGGCCACCGAATCCTGCGCGTTCAGCAGAAAAGCCAACTCGTCGAGCGCCGGCTTCTCGTCGTCGACTGCGAGCACAACAAGACCGGTCATCACCGCATCATCCCAGACATCCAGCGCTGCCGACCACGGCGGTCATGCCCGAATCCCCGCTTTGAACTTGGGAACCCGCATGCTGACCTTCGTTCCGGCACCCATGCCCGTGTCCACGACGAGACCGTAGTCGTTGCCGAACGCCGCGCGCAGTCGATCGTCCACATTGGACAGACCCACGTGCGCGGCCTCGTCGGAGTCCAGCGTTCCCGATCGCAGCAGTTCCGGATCCATTCCGACGCCGTCGTCCTCGACGCTGATGAGGCAGTCGGTTCCCTCGTCGGCCGCGACGATGGTGATGGTGCCGCCACCGGCGCGACCCGCGATCCCGTGCCGCACCGCGTTCTCGACCAGGGGCTGCAGCGCGAGAAACGGCAGTGCGACGTTCAGTACCTCGGGCGCGACCTGCAACGTGACCTGCAGAGTGTCGCCGAAGCGTGCCCGCTCGAGCGTCAGGTACCGATCGATGTTGCGTAGTTCGTCGGACAGGACGGTGAACTCGCCGGAGTTACGGAACGAGTAGCGGGTGAAATCCGCGAACTCCAGCACCAGCTCTCGTGCTCTGTCGGGATCGGTACGGACGAACGAGGCGACCGTGCCGAGAGCGTTGTAGATGAAGTGCGGGCTGATCTGAGCGCGCAGTGCTCGGACTTCGGCGCGGTCGAGGCGTGCACGCGAGGCGTCGAGTTCGGCCAACTCGATCTGCCCGCAGGCGTAGCGGGCGACCTCGCCGACGGCTCCGAGCATGCCCGGTCCGGGCGTCGACGTGGTGACGACACCGAGAACCCCGACGACACCGACGTCCTCGACGAGCAACGGTTGGACCACCACGGTGCGCCACGTGGCACCCGCAGGCGCGGTGATCAGAATTCGGCGCTGCCCGCCGACTGCCCGCGCGGCCGCCTCGAGGAACTGCCCGACCACCTCCTCGAAGGGACCGTTCCACGCCAGCAGGTGCGCGTCGGCGTCGGCGACGCCGAGTGCGTCGCCACCGGTGAGCGCGCGCAGATGAGGCGCGGCCTCGGCCGCGGACTGGGTGTCCAGGCCGCGGCGCAGCGGGCGGGCTGCCAACGATGCGGTATGCAGCGTCGCGTGGACCGCGCGCTCCTCGGGCGTCGTCAGATCCCGCCGTCCCCGCAGACTGATCACGGCGACGGCAACGATCGCGCAGGCCACGATGACCGCGAACCACATCAGAGCCGAGGTCATTCGGGTTGGCGCTCGGCATCGAGTTGGGTCAGCAGCGTCTTGGGCGCCACCGTCCGGTACGCATCCTCCACGATGTCCGCGATGTCCTCCCAGTCCTGCGGCACGTCGAGGTAGACGCCGATCCACCCTCGCCCGCCGAAGTACGGGGGTACGTAGAAGCGGGTGCTGTCCTTCGCAACCCAGGCTTGC
This sequence comes from Rhodococcus sp. RS1C4, assembly GCF_002258225.1. Lineage (NCBI taxonomy): Bacteria > Bacillati > Actinomycetota > Actinomycetes > Mycobacteriales > Nocardiaceae > Rhodococcus > Rhodococcus sp. RS1C4. The sequence goes on from NZ_NOXZ01000007.1 coordinate 127,628, forward strand.
TGCGCCCCGGCCGGGGCGGCGGCGACGAATCCGACGCGGTCGTCGTGGTGATGATCGGAGAACATCGCGAACTGTGGAGACTTTCTGACGAACCAGGACGGTTCGCCGTGGCTGATGCGCTCGGTGGCCTCGGGAAGCGCCAGGCACAGCGCCCGCACCATCGTCAGTGGGTTCGGATCCATGTCATCCTCCTGCACAGGTGTCGGGCGGTGGTACGCCGGCAAATCTGTCGGCCAACCACGCCACCCCGTCGGCGACGGCCGCCTGGTCCGAATGCCCCTGGCCGGGCTCTTCCCGGATGGACACGACGTCTCCCATCGAGCATGCCCGCGCTACGGCGTCGCGTGTCCATTTCGGGTCGATCAATTGATCCTGTTGCCCGACGACAGCCAGCAACGGCACATCCGTCCGCGTCCGCGGCAGTGCGACGGACGTCAACCACTCCACCATCTTCAGACGTGACGCCTCGGTGGCCGGCGTCGCGTCCGACGCCGTCAGACGCCCGGCGGCTTCCGCCTTCTGCACACCGAGGAGGTCCGTGCACGCGGTCAGCGCGCGCCTGTCGGCCTCGAGTGCGCCCCGGACGAACTCCGTTCCGGTCACCTCCGGATGCCGGTACTGCAGCCCGTCGACGAGAAACGGCGTCAGCAGAATCTGCGGAAGGGTGTTCACGTGCCCCGCGTCGAACATGGGCGCGAGATCGAGGACGGGAGACAGCGCGGCGCTGCCGACGAGCTCCAACCCGTCGGCGTAGTCCGCATGCTCCGCTGCCGCCCACACGGCCTGTCCACCTTGGGAATTACCGATCGCTCCCCACCGCGCACCGGTGCCGGGTACGACGTTCGCGGCCGCGCGGACTGCGTCGATGACGTTGTACGCCGCGGCATTGGGGTCGAGGTAGGGATGAATACCGGGAGTGCCGATGCCCTCGTAGTCCGTGACCGCGACGACCATGCCTCGTTCGAGGAACGGGGCGACCGTGCCGATGGTGCCCAACAGGTTCGGGTACAGCGACGGAGCGCACTCGTCGGTGACTCCGGTCGTGCCGTGACCCACGGACACGATGGGCCAACCACCCTGTGGCGGTGTACCTTTCGGGGCGAAGATCACCCCGGACACTTCGGTCCGCGACGTGCCGTCACCCGACGTGGACGCGTACACCACGCGGGTGGCGGACGCACCGAGGAACCGCACAGCGAGGTCGAGATGACCCATGTCCGTCTGCGAGACGATCGCACCACGTTCGTCGCCGACGGGTGCCGGTGCGACAGCGGGTACGGACGAATCGAGCGCAGGCTGCGCCTCGGGCCCGCCGCACCCGGCGAGAAGAGTCAGAGCCAGGGCACCGACCAGCCACCGCCGCACTATCGGTTTCTCCGTTCCAGTCGCGCTTCGGCCGCAGCTTCTTCCACGTCGAGACCGTCGAGCACGGTCCGCAGGACCTCGTCGTCCAGTTCACCCGCATCACGGGCGTGCACCAGTGCTGCGCGCTGCGCGACGAGGACGTTGCGCCGCAACGTGTCGAACAGTGCGCCCGCTGCGGCGATCCGCTCTTCGTGGTCTTCGGTTTCGTCGGCGTCGAGTCGCGCGCGAACCGATCGCCGCACCCGCTCCAGGACGTGCTCGACGGATTCTCGGCTGGCTCCGTCGATCCCGTTCACCGCGGCCTCGGAGAGGTACTGCTCGGCAGCCGACCTCGAGATGGACCGTGCGAGAGCCGCCTGTTCGTCGGTTCGACGCTGTTCGTCGGCGTCGGCGACGTCGAGTCTGCGGATCAGCATCGGCAACGTCAGCCCCTGGATCACCAACGTCCCCACCGCAACGACGAATGCGACCGCTTGAATGACGGCGCGGCCCGGGAACGGATCTCCCGCCACGGTGGCGAGCGGCACACCCGACGCCGCGGCCAGCGTCACCACGCCGCGCATCCCCGCCCAGGACAGGACGAGGTTCTGTCGCCACGTCAGTCCGAGTACGTCGGACGTCTCCGACGCCTTTCTGCGCAGGAGTTTGCGCACCACGGATCGTCTGGAGGTGTTGACGAAGATCCAGGCCGGCCGGACGAGAATGACGACGAGCAGAACGAGCAGGGCGTAGGCGAAGATGTGGTGCACCGGCAGTCCGTCCCGCTGCACTTCCTCGATGACCGATTTGAGTTGCAACCCCATGTAGGCGAACACGAATGCTTCGAGCAGCAGGTCCATCAACGGCCAGACCTGGCGTTCCTGGATCCGCGTCGGGACCGCGACGTCGGCGGTGACCCTGCCGAGCACGAATCCCGCGGTCACGACGGCCAGCACTCCCGACGCGTGGATCTCCTCGGCAGCCAGATACGCGGTGAACGGAAGCACGAGTCCCAGAACGGTTTCCAGCGAGGAATCGCGGATGCGCGAACGAACGAAGCGGACGATGCGGGCCAGTACGTAGCCGACGATCACTCCGCCCGCGATCTCGTACGCGAAGAACAGTACGGGCGAGTCGATCTCGATCTTCTTGCCCGTCACCGACGCGACGGCGAGGGTGAACAGAGTCAAGGCGGCCGCATCGTTGACCAGGCTTTCCCCGGTAAGGATCGCCATCATGCGGGAGGGCAGTCCGAGTTTGCGGCCGACGGCGATCGCGGCCACGGCGTCGGGCGGCGCCACCACAGCGCCCAGGACCAGTGCGGCGCCGAGAGTGAGTTCGGGGACCAGCCAATTGGCGAAGTACCCCACGGCCACCGCGGTCACGATGACCATGACGATGCCGAGCCGGAGAATGTGTCCCAGGTTCTTGCGGAAGCTGACGAACGAGAAGTCGAGGGCGGCCGAGTACAACAGCGGAGGCAGCACCACGCCGAGGATCAGCTCGGGTGACAGGGTCAGCTGAGGAACTCCTGGAACGAACGACGCCGCCGATCCGACCGCGACGAGCACCAGCGGCACCTGAAGGTCGAAGCGTTTGGCGAAACCCGCCACCGCGACGGCCGCGATCACGACGAGTAGTAGTACTGGTCCGTCCACAGCTAGATCATGCCGTCAGCTGCGCGGCCTCGCGCAGCCGACTCGCACACGATCATCCGTTCACGGCTTGTCCGGGATGGCCTTCTTCGCCGCTTCCTGCACTTTGTCGACCTTGTCGGCGTACTTGCCACCGGTCTTGTCGTCGATGAAATCGCCTGCCTTGTCGACGACGTCCTCGATCTTGTCGGAGTTCTCGGCGGCGAGCTCTTTGCCCTTGTCGACGATGCCCTTGAGGTTGTCTGCGAAACCCATGAGATCACTCCATTCGCTGTGATTGTGCTGGCGGGAGAAGCTTACTTCGCGGAACCGTTTCGTTGCAGGGCCGCGCTGATGCGCCAGGACACCTCCACGAGCACGATTCCGACGGCGCCGATCACGAACGCCGAAGTCGTCAGCGCGATGTTCGACGGGTCGAGCTTGAAGAACGTGCGGCAGAACGGGATGGTGAACAGCGCCAGGTAGCCCAGCACCGAACCGGCGAGCAGCACGATCTTCCACCACACGTACGGCCGAGCGACGACGGCGAGCACCCATACGGCGATCATGATCAACGTGATCAGTGCCGTCGTGCTGGCCTGGGTCACCTGTTCCTCGGTCGCCTGCGGTCCTTGGTAGGCGAGCAGGTAGGACACGAACGTCGCGACGCCGACGATCAGGCCCGACGGCACCGCGAGGCGCATCACGCGCGGGACGAACCCGGACCGCGCACGCTCGTTGTTGGGGGCGAGCGACAGGATGAATGCAGGGATGCCGATCGTGAACCACGCGGCGATGGTGACGTGACGCGGCAGGAACGGATACGGAATCGGCTCGAAGTGGAAGATCTGCGACAGCACCCCGGACAGGCCGATGAGGAACGCCAGCAACACCGAGTACACGGTCTTGGTGAGGAACAGGTTCGAGACGCGTTCGATGTTGCCGATGACGCGTCGGCCTTCACCCACGACGTACGGCAGCGTCGCGAACTTGTTGTCCAGCAACACGATCTGCGCGACTGCGCGTGTCGCGGCACTGCCCGAGCCCATGGCGACACCGATGTCGGCGTCCTTGAGTGCGAGCACGTCGTTGACGCCGTCGCCGGTCATCGCCACGGTGTGTCCCCGGGACTGCAGGGCGCCGACCATCCGACGCTTCTGATCGGGGCGCACTCGTCCGAACGTGGTGGAATTCTCGACGGTGTCGGCGAGGTCCTCGGTGCGCTCGGGTAGGTTGCGTGCGTCGATGGGGCTGCCGGCGAGGCCGAGAGATCCCGCGACGGCCCCCACCGACACGGCGTTGTCCCCGGAGATGACCTTCACGGCAACGGATTGGCTCGCGAAGTACTCGAGTGTCTCGCGGGCGTCGGACCGCACCTTCTGTTCCAGGATCACCAGCGCCCGCGGAGTGACCACACCGGGGGCCGCGTCGTCGTCGACCGGGAGATCACTGCTGGCGAGCAGCAGAACACGCAGTCCCGACGAGCCGACTTCCTCTGCCTGGCGTGCGATGTCGCTGGTCGGGTCCAGCAGCACGTCGGGCGCTCCGAGAAGCCAGTTGCCGTCGTCTCCGTAGGACAGGCCGCTCCACTTCTTCGCCGACGAGAACGGCGCGACCGCGGTTTCGGTCCACCCCGGATCCTCCGGGAACGCTTCGGCGATCGCCAGAACACTGGCGTTCGGGCGTGGATCGTCGTGTGCGAGCGCGGCGAGGACGCGGGGCAGCACGGCCGTGTCCCCTTCCTCCACGACGCGAAGCTCCGCGAGCCGCATACCGTTCTCGGTCAACGTGCCCGTCTTGTCCGCACAGACCACGTCGACTCGCGCAAGCCCCTCGATTGCAGGAAGCTCCTGGACGAGGCACTTGCGTTGCCCGAGCCGAACGACACCGACGGCGAACGCGATCGACGTCATCAGCACCAGACCTTCGGGCACCATCGGAACGAGAGCTGCGACCATGCCGTTCAGCGCAGGGCCCAGCGACTGCCCCGACGAGAACAGCTGGTTGTAGATGATGAGCGCGCCTGCCGGGATCATCAGGTAGGTGATGAACTTCAGGATCTTGTCGATGCCGCTGCGCAGCTCGGAGTGCACCAGGGTGAACTTGCTCGCCTCCTCGGCGAGCTTGGCGGCGTACGCATCGCGGCCGACCTTCGTCGCGCGGTAGGCACCACTACCGGCCACGACGAAACTGCCGGACAGGATGGGCGCGTCGATCTCCTTGTGCACCGCGTCCGCTTCACCGGTCAGCAGCGACTCGTCGACCTCCAGCGACGACGCTTCGACCACGCTGCCGTCGACGACGATCTGATCACCCGGGCCCAACTCGATGACGTCACCGAGAACCACCTCGTCGGGGGCGACCTCGCGCGCGACGCCGTCCCGTCGAACGACCGGTTTGCTCTGGCCGACGATCGCCAGTTCGTCCAGAGTCTTCTTGGCCCGGATCTCCTGGATGATGCCGATACCGCTGTTGGCGATGATCAGCAACCCGAACATGCCGTCGACGATCGATCCCGTCGAGAGCACGATGATCAGCAGGACACCCAGAATTGCATTGATCCGCGTGAACACGTTGCCGCGGACGATGTCCTTGACCGAACGACTCGCCCGGGCCGGAACGTCGTTGGATTTTCCGTCGGCTCGAAGTTGCGCTACTTCCGCTTCGGTGAGTCCACGTTCCCACTGCGCGTCCGTCTCGATCGACATGGACACAGAGTAGTGGTCGTCAGCCGAGCCTCGCCCACCACCGATCGTCCTGTGTTCCCCTGGATGCATCAATCCGCTGACCCGGCATCGGCACGACCGTGGGAACGCCGACGCTGTCCGCTGCGGCCTTCAGCCGAACGATGGGTTCGGACCACGGGTGGAACGCCAGATTGAACGTCGCCCAGTGCACGGGGACGAGCACGTTGCCGCCCAGATCTCCGTGTGCCCGCACGGCTTCCTCCGGGTTCATGTGTATGTCCGCCCAACGTGGGTCGTAGGCACCGACCGGCAGCAACGTCAGATCGAACGGGCCGTACTTGGCGCCGATCTCCGCGAACTTGACCGTGTAACCGGTGTCACCGCCGAAGAAGACCCGGTGCTTCGGTCCAGCGAACGCCCAGGACGCCCACTGCGTCAGATCACGCCTCAGCCCTCGACCCGAGAAGTGCCTGGCTTCGGTGCAGGTGATGGTGATGCCGGCGACCTCGGTCTGTTCGTCCCAGTCCAACTCGACGATTCGGTCCTCGGGTATCCGCCAGTGGCGCAGGTGGGCACCGATCCCCAGCGGGACGACGAACGTCGCCGTCTGCAGGCTCGCGAGGCGCACGATGGTCGCCTTGTCGAGGTGGTCGTAGTGGTCGTGAGAGATGACGATCGCGTCGACGGAGGGAAGCGCGTCGAGGGCAACAGGCGTCGGATGCAGCCGCGACGGCCCCACGGTGCGCGAGGGCGACACTCGGTGGCTCCACACCGGGTCGGCGAGGATGCGCTTGCCGTCGAGTTCGATCAGCACGGACGAGTGGCCGTACCAGGTGACGGCTGTTTCACCGGCGTCGACGGGAGCGACCTGGGGTGCGAGGGGAATCGGTTGCTGCGGCTTGCCCAGCGCGCGGCGCCGGAGGAAGGACACCAGAATCGACTCGTCGCCGCCGCCGGAGAAGCTCGAGCTGGGTTCGGTGTTGTGGAATCGGCGGTCGCGGTAGCGTGCCGACCCTGCCGCGTACGGCGCGATCTTGCCTGCTGTCGCACCGATCTGAGCCGGGAGTCCCCACGCCGCTCGGGCCACCCATGCTGCACCTGCGATGCCGAGGGCGATCGGCACGATCCGCTGTTTGGTCACCCCCGCGAGGATAGGTGAGCCGAACCGGGCGAACAGGACAGGCGGTCGTTGGCTAGCCTCACCTCATGCCTTTCGGACGCACCCTGGCCATGACGCTGGTCACCGCCACCGCAGCTCTGACCCTCGTCGCATGCTCCTCGGCCGACGACGGCGAACCGGCCCGGGAACCAGCGTCGAACAGCGCTTTTCCGGTCTCGGTAGCCGGCGCCCTCGGCACCGCCGACGTGCCGGACAAGCCCGAACGCGTCGTTGCCTTGACGTGGACCGACGCGGACATCGTGTTCTCCCTGGGCGTAACGCCGATTTCCGTGGCACAGGCCCAGACGGACTCCGGCTATCAACCGTGGTTCGAGAACGCGGTGCCGCAGACCCCTCCCGTGTGGGAAGCGAGCGGAGCCACGATCCCCATCGAGGAGATCGCGGCCCTGCAACCCGATCTGATCGTCGCCACCAAGTCCTTCACCCTCGCGCGCGCGTACGACCAGCTGAAAGAGATCGCGCCGGTCGTCCATTTCGCCGACACCCCGTCGTCGGAGACGTGGCAGAGCGCGACCGCGACGGTGGCGTCGGCGCTGGGGGTTCCCGAGACGGGCGAGCAGGTGATCGCCGACACCGAGTCCCGCATCGCCGACGCGGCCGCGCAGTTCCCCGAACTGAACGGCAAGACCTTCACGTTCTTCGTCGGACCGAGCGAGGGCGCGGTCTACATCGTCAACTCACCGGACGACGCGGGTGCCAGCTTGCTGGGACAGCTCGGCATGACCCCGACGGAGTTCGCCACCGCCCAACCCGTCAGCACCATCCCGGGCCGCGCGCAGATCAGCTACGACTACCTGTCGGAGACGGACGCGGACGTCATCATCGCGACCGGCCTGCCAGGTTCCGTCGACGAGCTCGCCGCCCAGCCCGCCGTGCAGTCTCTCCCCGCCGTTGGACGGGGTGCGTTCGTGCCGCTCTCGCCCACGCAGGCACAATCGATCGCGTTCCCGTCGCCGCTCAGTCTGGATTGGGCATTGAACGAGATAGTCCCGCAGCTGGGCGATGCGGCTCGTAAGTAGAATGCTCGCGACGGTTTTGCTCTAGAAGGAGATCGCACACACTCATGACCACCGAACAGCGGGAATTTCAGGCCGAGACGCGCCAGCTCTTGGACCTGATGGTTCACTCCATCTACTCCAACAAGGACAGCTTCCTCAGGGAGCTGATCTCCAACGCATCCGACGCCCTCGACAAGTTGCGGCTCGAGTCCTACCGCAACAAGGACCTCGACGTCGACGTCTCCGATCTCCACATCGAGTTGGACATCGACAAGGAAGCACGGACGCTCACGATCCGTGACAACGGCATCGGCATGACGCGTGACGAGGTCATCGACCTCATCGGCACGCTCGCCAAGTCCGGCACGGCCGAGGTGCGCAAGAAGCTCAAGGAAGCGAAGGACGCCGCGGCGTCGGAGGAGCTGATCGGCCAGTTCGGCATCGGCTTCTACTCGACGTTCATGGTTGCGGAGAAGGTCTCGCTGCTGACCCGCAAGGCCGGCGAAACCAGCGCCACCCGCTGGGAGTCGACCGGCGAGGGCACCTACGAGATCTCCGACGTCGACGGCGCACCGCAGGGCAGCTCGATCACGTTGCACCTCAAGCCGACCGACGAAGAGGATCACCTCTACGACTACGCGTCGGAATCGAAGATCAAGCAGCTCGTCAAGAAGTACTCGGACTTCATCGCGTGGCCCATCCGCATCGACGTCGAGAAGACGGTCAAGGCAACCGAAGAGGGCGCCGAGGACACCGTCGAAATCGAGACGCAGACGATCAACTCGCAGAAGGCTCTGTGGACTCGGCCGAAGGACGAAGTGTCCGACGAGGAGTACAAGGAGTTCTACAAGCACGTCTCCCATGCCTGGGACGAGCCGCTCGAGGTCATCCCGTTCAAGGCCGAAGGCACGTTCGAATACCAAGCGCTGCTGTTCATTCCGTCGCAGGCACCGTTCGATCTGTTCATGCGCGAAGGCAAGTCGGGCGTGCACCTGTACGTCAAGCGCGTGTTCATCATGGACGACTCGGAGGAGCTGCTGCCGGAGTACCTGCGCTTCGTCAAAGGTGTCGTCGACGCACAGGACCTCTCGCTCAACGTCTCTCGTGAAATCCTGCAGCAGGACCGTCAGATCCGTGCGATCCGTCGTCGTCTGACGCGCAAGGTCCTCTCCACGGTCAAGGAGCTGCAGAGCGAGAACGCCGAGAAGTACCAGACGTTCTGGTCTCAGTTCGGCCGCGCGCTCAAGGAAGGCCTGATCTCCGACGCCGACAACCGCGAGACGCTGCTGTCGGTGTCGTCGTTCGCGTCCACCAACTCCGAGGAGGGTCTGACCACCCTCGCCGAGTACGTCGACCGGATGAAGGGCGGACAGGAGCAGATCTACTACATGACGGGCGAATCCCGTCAGCAGATCGAAAGCTCGCCGCACATGGAGGCGTTCAAGGCGCGCGGCATCGAGGTGCTGCTGCTGACCGACTCCGTCGACGAGGTCTGGGTCGGCAACGTCCCCGAGTTCGACGGCAAATCCTTCCAGTCCATCTCCAAGGGCGAGGTCGACCTCGACACCGAAGAGGAGAAGAAGGACGCCGAAGCCAAGCGCGAGGAGCAGGACAAGGAGTTCGAGGAGCTGCTGAAGTGGCTCACCGAGACCTTGTCCGAGGACGTCAAGGAGGTTCGCCTCTCGACCCGCCTGACCACCTCGCCCGCCTGCGTCGTCGGTGACGAGTTCAGCTTCTCCCCGCAGCTCGAGAAGATGTACAAGGCGTCGGGACAGTTCGTTCCGACCTCCAAGCGCATCCTCGAACTCAACCCGACGCACGATCTGGTGACGGGGCTCAAGAAGGCACGCGAGGAGCGCAGCGACGACGCCTCCCTTGCCGAGACCGCCGAACTGCTCTATGCGACGGCTCTTCTCGCCGAAGGCACCGAGTTGAAGGATCCGGCGAAGTTCTCTCGTCTGCTGGCCGATCGGTTGACCAGAACCGTCTAGGCGGCTCCGCCGCACGTGAGTGGAAATGTAGGCCCTGGGTCAGGAGCGGAGCCTGCGGAGCGACCGGGGAACGCTACATTTCCACTCACAGCGAGAGGTGATCCAGGGCCTTCAGATAGCCCTCGGAATCGAAGTCGGGTAGCAGTGCCGACTGCAGGATGAATCCCTGACAGAGGCCGACCACCAACGGCGCCATCGACTGCGCCCGGGTGTCTGGATCATCGAAGCCGTTGCGGGTGAACCACACTCGCAAGTATCGCTCGTACAGACCGCGCAACTCCGTAACGACGGGCACCACGGTGGAGTCCGCGTCGGTCTCCCTGGCTGCCGCGGCCCAGATCTGCAGCAGAATGCTGGGATTGCCGACGTCGCGGGTCATGCCGTCCAGGAACAGTCGCACCACGACAGCAGGCGGCGGCAGAGGGTGCTGTTTCTCCAGCCCGTCGAGATCCTCGGTCCGACTCTTCAACACATCCCGCGTGACGTGCAGAACCAGATCCTGCTTGTTCTTGAAGTAGCTGTAGATCGCGCCCGCGGACAACGCCGACTCGGCGATGATGTCCGCCATCGACGTCTTCTCGAAACCTGACCTCGCGAAACACGTCATCGCCGCGTCGATGATCTGTCTGCGGCGTTCCTCACGGTGGTCTTCGCTTACCTTGGGCACGCGTCCATATTAAAAACGAATCTTCGTTCTTGACAACCGAGACCCGCCCACCCAAGATAAAGAACGGTTATTCGTTTTAAATGAGGAGTCGTCATGAAGTCCACCCCGTGGCCACGCGCAGTGGTCGTCGCACTCGCAGGCGCTGCCGCGCTCGCCGTCGTCGTACTTGCCTTTCTGTGGCCCTCGGTCACGTCGACGGCCCACGATGTTCCTGTCGCGGTCGTCGGCGACAATCCGGCCTTGACCAGCCAGTTGGCATCGTCGTTCGACGTCACCACCGTGCCCGACCGCGCTGCGGCCCTCGATCTGATCACCACACGCGAGGTCTACGGCGCCGTCGTTCCCGGACCCTCGCCCGAGGTCCTCACCGCATCCGCCAACGGCACCGTCGTCGCGCAGATGTTCGACGGCGTGGCCGCTGCCCTGAACACGACGGCGACCGACATCGTGCCCCTTGCGGCGACCGACGCCCGAGGTGCCGGGCTTTCCGCGATGGCCTTCCCCCTTGTCATCGGCGGAATAGTCGGCGGCGTCATCATCTCCATGCTCGTCAAGGGCACAGGGCGACGGCTTCTGGCGACCGTGGTGTACGGCGTCGGCGCCGGTATCGTCGTCGTCGCGATCACGCAGGGGTGGTTCGGAATCCTGCAGGGCGCGTTCGTTCCGAACATCGCCGCCGTAGCGCTGTCGGGGTTGGCGGTGAGCGCGCTGATCGTCGGCCTGACCTCGCTGATCGGACCCGCAGGAATCGGCGTCGTGGCCGTCCTGATGATGTTCATCGGAAACCAGATCTCCGGCGCCATACAGCCGTGGCAGTTCCTCCCCGAGCCCTGGGGAGCCGTCGGGCAGTTCTTCCCGCCGGGAGCAGGTGCCACCCTGCTCCGCGACCTGTCGTACTTCCCTGGCGCGTCGACGACTCAGCCCTGGCTGGTTCTCGCCGCGTGGGTGGCGGCCGGGGCGGTACTCATGGCCGTCGGACACCGCAAGCTCACCGTTGCGAGCCGCAGCACGGTGCGCGCCTCGTCGGAGACCGAACCCGAGCGTGTTGCACTGTAGGCATGACCGAACTCCTGCTGACCGAGCGCCGCGGCGATGCCGTCGTATGGACGCTGAACAATCCCGAGTCGCGCAATCCGATCTCCGACATCGAGACGGTGGAGGCGATCGAAGACGCCGTCTCCGACGTGAATCGCGATCCGAGCGTTCGGGTCGCGATTCTCACCGGGGCAGGTTCCGCGTTTTCCTCCGGCGGAAACGTCAAGCACATGCGCGACAAGGAAGGAATGTTCGGCGGTAGCCCCGCCGAGCTGAGGCAGGGGTACCGACACGGCATTCAACGGATCCCGAAAGCGTTGTATCACTGCGAAATCCCGACGATCGCCGCGGTCAACGGTGCCGCGATCGGTGCCGGTTGCGATCTGGCGTTGATGTGCGATCTCCGCATCGCGTCGACGACGGCCACGTTCGCCGAGAGCTTCGTCAAAGTGGGCATCATCCCCGGCGACGGCGGGGCCTGGCTTCTTCCCCGAGCGATCGGTATGGCGCGCGCCAGCGAGATGGCGTTCACCGGTGAGGCGATCGACGCGGCAACTGCACTCGGGTGGGGATTGGTGTCGCAGGTCGTCGAGCCCGGTGACCTGCTCGGCGCCGCCCACGCTCTGGCAGACCGTGTCGCCGCCAATCCCCCTCAGGTACTGCGCATGACCAAGAAGTTACTGCGCGAAGGTCAGCACCAGAGCCTGGAATCCTTGTTGGAGCTGTCCGCCGCGTATCAGGCCGTCGCGCACACCACGGCCGACCACGCCGAAGCAGTCGACGCCATGCTGAGCCGTCGCGATCCGAGGTTCTCCGGCCGGTAGACCCTCACTTCTGTTCCGGCAGAATGTGTTCACCCGTCTTGTCGGTACTGAGCGAGAGCGAACTGATGTACTGCTTCTCGCCGTCGGGACCGGGAACGTTGGAGGCGATCATGTCCGGTCGCTCGAATTCCATGCCGGACACGTGGCACAGAAGCGTTGCGTCCGAGGGGTTTCCGTGCTCGTCGAACATCGGCAGATCGATACCGTCGTCGGTACGGCGAAGGTAGTACTTCCCCTTCGTCGCGACAGCCAGCACAGGCGGCATGACGATGGCGATGATCAGTGCGACGATCGGCGAATACGGCTCCAGTGCGCCACCGAGGCCGCCGAAGAACGTCAGAATCGACAGGCCGGCAGCGAGCAGCATGGAGACGAAGCCGACGGGGTTGACGTTGTAGAGCATGCCGCGACGGAACTCCGGGACCTTGGGCGACAGCTTCAGGATGTACTTGTTGAAGACGATGTCCGACGCCACCACCGCGATCCAGGCGATGCCGCAGTTGGCGTAGAAGCCGAGGATGTCGTTGAGAAAGCTGAACATGTCGGCTTCCATCAGGATCAACGCGATGGCGAGGTTGAACAGCACGAACACCATGCGTCCCGGGTAGGTCTTGGTGACGCGTGTGTACGCGTTGGTCCACGCGAGCGAGCCCGAGTACGCGTTGGTCACGTTGATCTTGATCTGACTGATGACGACGAGGATGACCGCGAGAGTCATGGCAAGCCAGCCCGGCATCATGTTCTCGTAGATCTCGAGGAACTGGTGCACGGGTTCGTTGGCGATGGTGGCTCCGTCGGCGACGTTGGCGATCAGGTACACCGCCAGGAAGAGTCCGACGACCTGCTTGAGTGCACCGAAGATGACCCAGCCGGGCCCGGCGAGCAGTACTGCAGTCCACCAGCGGCGCTGGTTTTCCGGAGTCTTGGGCGGCATGAACCGCAGGTAGTCGATCTGCTCGGCGATCTGCGCGATCAGCGACAGACAGACACCGGCCGCCAGCATGACCGAGCCGAAGTTGACGCCCTTGCCCTCGGCACCGTCGGCGCCGCCGTAGGCGAAGAACGTTCCGACCGAATCGGGATGTGCAGCAACGAGGTAGATGAACGGAAAGACCATCAGGACGAGCCACAGCGGCGTCGGCCACACCTGCAGCTTGGCCAGCGCTTTCATGCCGTAGATGACGAGCGGAATGACCATCAGAGTCGATACCGCATACCCGATCGGCAGCGGGACGCCGAGCCCGAGCTCGAGGCCCTGCGCCATGATGGAACCTTCGAGGGCGAAGAAGATGAAGGTGAACGTCGCGAAGATGACGTTGGTGACGACGGATCCGTAGTACCCGAATCCGCTTCCGCGCGTGATGAGGTCGAGGTCGATGTTGTACCGGGCGGCGTAGTAGGCCAGCGGTAGACCGGTGAGGAAGATGACGACGGCGAAGACGAGAATTCCCCACAGCGCGTTTCCGGTGCCGTAGGAGATGCCGATGTTGGCGCCGATCGCGAAGTCGGCGAGGTACGCGATGCCGCCCAGTGCGGACGTGGCGACGACGCCTGTGCCCCACTTGCGGTAGCTACGCGGCGCGAAGCGCAGCGTGTAGTCCTCCAGCGTTTCCTTCAGTGCCGAATCTGTCGGCGCAGGCTGCACAGCGGTCATGCAAGGAAGGTAGAAGCGCTACGTGTCGCCCACGTCACGCGAAGTACAGATGCTGTTACGCAGAGCCGCAAACCTGACTAATCGGGCACTCTGACGGTGCGTGGGGCTCCCCCGGCTGCGTCGACGAGTATCTGCAGGAACCACCCGAGGATCGGCGCACGCAGGATCCAGCCCAGCACGGCCCATCCCAACGAGACGTGTTCGAGCGCTGCCGCGATCGCTCTGGTCCCGGTCAGCGTCACCGCTCCTTCGTAACGCACACGAGTCAAGCTCTCGGGATGGTCCTCGGCGGCCGCGGTCTCGAGCGACACCGGGCGTCGACGAGCGAACCACGGTAAGACGGTCGAGCACGGGTCGCACGTGACCGACGCGTAGAGCGTCGCCGACGGAATCAGAGCGGGTGTCCACCGGGGAATCCAGTCCCTCGTCGACTGGCGGTAGTCGTCCCAGCCAGGCCCGAACCTCGTCACCAGGTCTGCTTTCTCGTGCCATGTCGCGAGCCCGGCACCGAATGCGCCCGCGAGCAACGCCGCGCCGGCGAGAAACGGCTCGCGGAAGAGACCCGCGAGGATCAGCAGGAGCACGACGGCGGACGCCTGCATGGGATTGGCGACGTATGCGTACGGCCCGGTGGTGACCAACCGAATCGGTGGATCCCACGGAAACGGTGTGCCGCCGCCGATCACCGCGAAATCGGCGACAGCCCGCAGGGCGATCACGACGACGACGAGGGCAAGTTGGAGAAACAGAGAATCCACGACGCCACCGCCGCCGGCCGCGAGCCGGTTCCCGACCGTCGACCATCCGGAATCGGACGCCAGGAGGACGTTCGCGAGCTCGAAGGAGACGGTGGGGAGGCCGAACACGAGGACCGCGCCGAACAGCACGACCTGCATGCTCGCGCGGGTCCTGAGCGCCCGCTGGTTCGACGTCAGCGTGCCGAGCAGCACTCCGGGCAGCAGTGCGGCAGCCACGGCCAGCAGTTCTCCCCACCACCACGCGCGTTCGAGCGTCACCAGCGGCCGCAGGCTACCCATGGCGAGCACGTCCGCCGCGATCAGGACGCACACGGTGACCGACACGTTCACCCACCGGGCCAGCAGTATCGGTACTGCACCCCACAGCGCGGACCATCCGAGCACGACGTCGACGGGCACCGACGACCACATCGTTCCCGTGGTGCCGAAGCTCCACCAACCGTTCTGCACAGCAACGACGTTCACCAGTAGCAAAACCAGGAAATTCCAGAGCATCGCAAGAAACGCGGCGCCTCGAACCCGCGCGGATGAGGCCACCCAGAACGCACCGACCAGCAGCACCGGCACCAGTACCGCGCAGGAACGCAGCACCGCCACCGAGAGACCGGTGTCGATGTTCACCGGTCCAGGCTGTCCAACAGCCATCCCGCGGCGCGTTCGGTGACGTGGTCCTCGAGGGGACCGAAGTACCACGCGGGCGCCAGCTCACGGGTGTACGACAGCTCGAGATCCACCGCAGTGTGTGTCGAATCCACTGCGCTCCAGGAGATGTCCGCGACGTTCCACGTCAGCCACGACGAGATGGGCGTGGTGTCGCCGACGACCGCAAGGCGCGCGGAATCGCGTGTGCGCGAGACGACCTCGAAGGTCAACTCGGTCGTGTGCTCTCCCCAGTGGTGTTCGGACACCAGCAGGGGCCGATGGTGCGCTCCGGCGAACGTGACGGTTCGACGTGCGCCCACCTCGAGCGATCCACCGCTGTCGGCGAGCGGCTCCGGAAAACCCCAGGACAGAACTCCGGGGAGGGGTGTTCCACCGAAGTCCAGTGGTCGTTCCCACGCCGCGACGACGTCGTCCACGTCGGCGTCCAGCGTCCTGGATGCGGACACGGTGGTCGCACCGTCGAGCGTCGTCGCAGGCACGATGCCTTCCGATGCCGCGACGGCGACGAGGACGAGCGCCGGGACGGCCACCGCATGCATCCTGTCGTCTCCCGGTCCCGACTTGGTGATCTTCTCCACGACGATGGCGACGAGTCCGCCGATCAGGTAGAGGATCGGGGCCGCGAAGATGACACAGATGAAGCCCTCGCCCAGCAGCATCATCGACATCAGAAGCAGGACGGTGATGACTTTCATCGTGATACCGACGGCGCTTCGACTCGGAGCGGACAGCACTACGATCACCGCCACCACCGCAGGAATGCCGACGTAGAACGCAGCGGTCTGCGCGGCCCCCGCCTCCGTCAGCACGTACCGCAGAAACACCGCCACCGCGAAGGCGACGACGCTGCCTGCAACCACGTATTGCGCCGATGTCGGTCGACGCTTCCGTACTTCGTCCCCCTGTGTCATGCCCAGTAGGCAACCACAGTGCGGACCTTCACGCACTGAGCAGTACGAAGTTCGCCATTTCCGCTCGCAGTTGGTTCATCGCTCGATGCTGGGCGACACGTACTGCACCGGCGCTCATCCCGAGCGCTCGACCGGTTTGCGGTGCGGTCATGCCCCACACCACCCGCATCAGGATGATCTTGCGGTGGCGAGGAGGCAGGGTTGCCATCAACGCCATTGCTTCGCTTCGGAATTCGCCCTCGATGGCATGCTCTTCCGGTGTGTCGTCGGTGGACGGCTCGTCCACCACCGATTCCAGCGAATACGACCGCCGGAGAGTGGCTTTGCGACCGGCATCGGCCAACTTGTGCGCAGCGATGCCGTAGACGAAGGCCATGAACGGCTTACCCATGTCTCGGTACTTGGGAATAGCCGTCACCAACGCCAGACACACATCCTGCACCACGTCGTCTGCCGCCACGTCCAGATTGCCCAAACGTGTTGCACAGTAACGAGCGAGCCTGGGCCTGACCAGCGCAATGACGTCCTCGAGAGCTCGTCGATCGCCGCCGACTGCAAGCGGAACCCGCGTGTCGAGCATGTCCACGATGTCGTTCGTCATCGCCGAAGTCCTCCCTGACTCACCGAAGCACCTTGTGTGTAGTTCGATCCTGCGGCGGATGCGGCTTGGTCGATACCCACCCCAGGGTGAGGTGAGCCCACCCCTGCGGTGCCCGACGCTCACCTCTTCGGGTTCCTGTGTTGCCGCGCGAAGAAACGCACGATGAATCAGGGCGTAACAGCAAGTCACGCGTCGGCGAATAGCCCTACACAGCGGCCGGAAACGGAGATCAGCATGAGCGAGCGAACCTACGGACGAAGCACCGTCGTGACCGACGACGGCACTGCGCTCTCGGTGTTCGAGACCGGTCGCCGCGATGCGCCGCTCACCGTGGTGTTCGTGCACGGCCACTGCCTGGCGAAGGAATCCTGGTTCGACGTCCGGGACCAGCTGCGGCAGGCCTGGGGCGACGAGGTGCGGATGGTGTTCTACGACCACCGCGGACACGGCTCGTCGGCGACCGCCGACGCGTCGACGTACACGATCGAGCAGCTCGGACGCGACCTCGGCGCCGTGGTCAGGGCATTGGTCCCCACCGGCCGATACGTCGTGATCGGGCACTCGATGGGCGGGATGACCGCCATGTCCTACGCTCGCCAGCACCTCGGCGAGCTGGGCAGCCGCCTCGTCGGCGTCGGATTGATCGCGTCGGCCGCGAACGGCATCGCCGAGGAAGGACTCGGCGCCTGTCTCGCTCACCCCGTCGTGTCGATGTTCCGCACCGCTGTCCGACGCGCACCGAGCGTCATGGCCGCGTCGAAGCGCCTGAGCAGGGGAATCTGCGCGCCCATCGTGCGGGCGGCGGGCTGCGGATCGCGACGCGTCAGCCCGCGGGTGGTCGCCTTGGCGTCGGCGATGTTGAACGACACCTCGGTGGTGACCATGGCGGGATTCCTCGGATCGCTGCACGAATTCGACGAATCGGAGAACCTGCCGGCTCTCGCCGTGGTCCCGACGCTGGTCCTGTGCGGCTCCGACGATCTGATGACGCCGATACGCCACTCCCGCGTCATCGCCGACTTCCTGCCCGCGGCGCGGATGGTGACCGTGGAGAAGGCCGGGCACATGGTCATCCTGGAACGTGCCGGTGAGGTCGCCGACGCGGTGGCCACGCTCGTCGCCCAAGCCGACCCCGCCTCGCGTCACGATGGGGCGAGGCGCGTCCTAGAGGTCGCGTTGTGAGATGACCCCGCTGTGCATGGCGCGTTCGGCCAGCCTGACACGCTTCTGATTCTGCGGAAGGTCCTCGACTCCGAACTTGGCGAACAGCACCCGCAGATGCGTCTTGACGGCGTCGACGCTGAGGAAGATCTCCGACGCGATCTGCTGATTGGACGACGGGTTGGCGAAGGTCGCGTTGTGCTTGTACGGCCTGCACAGTGCGACGAGGACAGCTCGCTGCGTCTCGGTGAGTGACCGCGTACTCGGCATGTCGGATGCGATGCGCGTGGCCTCGTCGCCGACGCCGGAGAAGTCGTGGAAGGTCAGCAGCGACGTGCCGATGCGGATGGTGTCGCCGTGCCGCAGCCGGCGCCGCCCGGTCAGCCGGTCTCCGCCGACGAAGGTGCCGTTGCGGGAGAGCCCGTCGTCGACGATGGTCCAGTGGCCGCCCATCCATTCGACCGTCGCGTGCAGGCGCGAGACCTCGTGGTCGTCGGGGAAGGACACGTCCGCCTGTACGGACCGCCCGAGCGTCAGCCTGCCGAGCTCCGGCGACAGCGCGACGTCCCGACGTGTTCCGTCGTCGGCGTCGTATCGAAGGCGCGCACCGTCCTGCTCCCCAGGATTCACCGCTACATCCTGCTCCGGCCCGGCAGGCCGGAGCAAGACGCAGAAGCTACTTCTTGACGGGCGGTGCGTTCAGCAGGGTGATGAACGGTCCCGCGTTGCTGGCGAGTGCGGACAGACCGCCGATGGCCGTTCCGGCGAGCGATGCCGTGGAACCGAGCAGCAGTGCGCCGCCGATGCAGCCCGCGAGTGGTCCTGCGCCGAAGAGCAGAGCTGCGGGTGCGGACACGACGCCGACCGCGACTGCGCCGAGCAGGCAGCCACCGACGAGTCCCGTTGCTGCACCCAGGAATCCGCCGACGGATGCCGACAGGCTCAGGTTGTCCTTGACGCCTGCGACTGCAGCGGGAAGGTCGACCTGCTGCAGGCCGGGAATCTGCGTCGACACCGGCGTCGCGGCCGCGGGCGACACGTCGGCGGTGAGCACTGCATGGTTGCCGTCGATCTCCGCGGCAACAGGGTGCGCGAGCCCCTCGAACGCGATGGACAGCGGAACCGAATCGACGAGGGCTCCGCCTGCGTCGCGGACGACCAGATGATTGTTCTCGTTGCTCAGTGTCCCTGCGGAGGTGTCGACGAGCACCTGGTCACCCTGTGCGGTGACGTTCCACCCCACGGGCGCGGGAGCGGGCGCCGGGTCCGCGTAGGACGTCCCCATTGCGGTCGTCATTGCGGCGATGACCAATGCCGACGTTGCTGCGAATCTACCGATCTTCATGTTCCCCGTCTTCCGGTGTCTGCTTCACACACCCCTTCTGGGTGCGGCGCAAAACTACGGCGCGGAGCGAGTCCGCATACTGGACGACAGAGAGACGGGGCACGTCCATAGCGTTAACAGTGAATCAGTTCTACCCCAAAGGGACAGAACGGATTTCGTAGATTCAAGAACCGGTAATCGCCATCCTATTTCTTGCCGAACAAGCCCGGCCCGTTGGACCCACCGTGACCGACGGCGAAGTCGTACGCCGACTCCGCGTGCTCGTGTTCGTCCAACCCGTCGGCTTCGTGTTGGGCGTCCGCACGCACACCCATGACGGCTTTGATTCCGAGTGCGATCAGGGCGGTCACGACGCCGGTGTAGGCCATCACGGCGACGACCGCAACGAACTGAACCCACAGCTGATGCAGTCCGCCGCCGTAGAACAGGCCGTCGACGCCCGCCGGCATGTCGGCGCTCGCCGGCATGTCGGCGCTCGCCAGCAATCCGATCATCAGAGTGCCGACGATTCCTCCGACGAGGTGCACACCGACGACATCGAGCGAATCGTCGTAACCGAAGCGGTACTTCAGGCCGATGGCCAGCGCACACAATGCTCCCGCTGCGATGCCGATGCCCGCAGCACCGATCGGCGTCACCGCCGTACAGGACGGCGTGATCGCCACGAGTCCCGCGACGACCCCCGAGGCAGCACCGAAGGAGGTGGCCTTGCCGTCGCGGATCTTCTCGACGACGAGCCACGCCGCCATCGACATCGCCCCTGCCCCGAGGGTGTTCACCAACGCGACGGCGGCAACACCGTCGGCCGCCAGCGCCGAGCCTGCGTTGAAGCCGAACCACCCGAACCACAGCAACCCCGCACCGAGCATGACGGCGGGAAGATTGTGTGGGCGCATCGCTTCTCGCGGCCATCCCCGACGGTTGCCGACGACGAGCGCGAGAACCAGACCCGCCATTCCCGCGTTGATCTCGACGGCGGTGCCACCCGCGAAGTCGACCGCTCCCAAAGCATTCGAAATCCACCCGCCGGTCTCGGCGACCAGTCCGTCGAGAGAGAACACCCAGTGCGCCACCGGGAAGTACACGAGCGTCGCCCACAGTCCTGCGAACAGAACCCATGGCACGAACCGCATCCTGTCCGCGACGGCGCCGGAGATGAGCGCGACCGTGACCATTGCGAACCCCGCCTGAAACGCCGCGAACACCAAGCCGGGGACGGTCCCGACGAGCGGAATCGACACGGCGTCACCGGAATACGTTCCGCCCAGCAGATCACCGAGCCCGACGAACTGCAGCGGATTGCCGATCCAGCCGCCCAGCACACCGTCACCGAACACCATTCCGAACCCGAACAGCAACCACAGCAGCCACACGACGGCGATGGCCGACAGGCTCATCATCATCATGTTCAGCACACTCTTGGCGCGCACCATGCCGCCGTAGAAGAACGCGAGCCCCGGCGTCATCAGCAGCACCATCGCGGTGCAGACGAGCAACCAGGCAGTGTCACCCGTGTCGGGTGCGCCGAGTGTCACCGGCCCCTCAACGACCCTGGAACTTCGGCTTGCGCTTCTCGGTGCGCGCGCGCCGCGCTTCCTTCATGTCCTCGCTCGTCCACGCGGCACCGAACGCGTCCCACTGTTCCCGCGTCGGCTCGTCGTGCGTGCCGTCGTCGTTGAAGACGAGTTTGAGGTGCTTCAGCGCCAGCGGGGCGAGTTCGGTGATCGCCGACGCCCACTCCATCGCCACCGCGAGGTCGCCGCGCTTGTTCGCGAGACCGCTGGTGTAGGCGCGGTCGGCGTCGAGCCGCTCGCCGCCCATCAGGATCGTTCGGGCGACGCTGCCACCGGCGAGGGACGCCAGCCGCTTGATCGTCCAGTTGTTGACGGCGATGCCGAGCCTCGTCGACGGGATCTCGAAGAACGCACCGTCCGCCACCACGCGCAGATCACTCGCGATCGCGAGCTGCGTTCCCGCACCCACGGCCGGTCCGTTGATCGCGGCGATGACAGGAACAGGTGCACCGTCGACCGCCCTGAGCAGCGATTCGAGAGCCTCGGGGAACTCCTTGGCGAAGTCGTCGCCGTCCAGGTCCGCACCCGCGCAGAAGCTGGTTCCCTGGCCGGTGACGACGATGACGCGGGCATCGTCGGCGACGGCCTTCTCGATCCCCTCCCGCAGTGCCACGCACAGATGGGTGTTCAAAGCGTTGCGGCGCTCGGGGCGCTGGAGCTCGAGGGTGACGACATCTCCGTCACGAGTCTGTCCGATCATGAGATCAGACGTTACCCATCGGTAGATGTGAGCGACTACTGCGGGCTGATGTACTGGTGAACGTGATCGAAACAGATGTCGCCGTCATCGGGGCCGGCCAAGCGGGCCTGTCCGCGGGCTACCACCTCCGCCGAGCCGGGCTGGTGGCCGGCGAAGGATTCGTCATGCTCGACAGGTCTCCCGCCGCCGGAGGGGCGTGGCAGTACCGGTGGCCGTCGCTGACCCTCAGCACCGTCAACCGAGTCCACGACCTGCCGGGCATGGAGTTCGCCGAGGTGCTGACCGACGAGAATCCGGACGGAGTGATCGCCGCCGAGGCCGTCCCGCGCTACTACGACGTCTACGAGAAGAAGTTCGACCTGCAGGTTCGACGACCGGTCACCGTCACCGTGGTCTGCGACCGCGAACCCCGGTTCCGAGTCGAGTCGGAGGACATCGTGCTCTCGGCTCGCGGGCTGATCAACGCAACCGGAACCTGGGAAAAACCGTTCGTCCCGAGGTACCCCGGCGCCGAGACGTTCACCGGACGCCAACTCCACACCAAGGACTACCGCACAGCCGACGAGTTCGCCGGCAAGCACGTCGTGATCGTCGGCGGCGGCATCTCCGCTGTCCAACTGCTCGACGAGATCTCCCTCGTCACCTCCACGACCTGGGTGACACGGCGCGAGCCCGAGTTCCGCGACAGCGACTTCGGACCCGACGCCGGACGCGCCGCCGTCGCCATGGTCGAAGAACGCGTCCGCGCCGGGCTGCCACCGGGATCCGTCGTCTCCGTCACCGGGCTGCTGCTGACCGACCGACTGAAGGCAGCACGCGACCGAGGTGCCCTGCACCGGCTACCGATGTTCAGCACCATCGAACCGGGCGGAGTGCGCTGGGCCGACGATTCCTTCCTCGACGCCGACGTCATCCTCTGGGCCACCGGATTCCGCAGTGCACTCGACCACCTCGCACCCCTGCGGCTCCGCGGCCACGGCGGCGGCATCGTCATGGACGGACGCCTCGCCACCCGCGTCGCCTCCGACCACCGCGTCCACCTCCTCGGCTACGGTCCCTCCGCCAGCACCATCGGCGCCAACCGCGCCGGCCGAGCCGCAGTGACCGAACTCCTCGGCACCCTCGGCAGCAGATAGCTCGCCGAGTTCGCACTTGTGCAGGTGATTCTGCCGATTCGATCTGAACAAGTGCGAACTCGAGATCGGTAGTGAAGTTTCGGATCCGGTTCTTACCCGAAACCGTCGGTTACACGTAGAAAATTCAAGCAAATCGCCCACTTCTGCACTGAGTGTCGGATAGGTTTCTTTGCATGCCCTCCATCTTGGGCGTCCTGCCGCGGAACGTACCGCCTCGGTGCGTGAACGTTCCGCGCTCGCACAGGTTTTCACCGCACACGAACAAGGAAGTTCGCACATGGGAAAGCTCGACGGGAAAGTTGCATTCATCACCGGAGCCGCACGCGGCCAAGGCAGAAGCCACGCTCTGAAACTGGCCCAGGAAGGTGCCGACATCATCGCGATCGACATCTGCGAGCAGGTCGGCTCCGTCGGGTATCCGCTCGCCACCGAGGAGGACCTCGCCGAGACGGTCCGCCAGGTCGAAGCTCTGGATCGACGGATCGTCGCCTCCAAAGCCGATGTCCGTGACACCGCCCAGGTCACCAAGGCCGTCGACGACGGCGTGGCCGAACTCGGTCGCCTCGACATCGTTCTCGCGAATGCAGGCATCGCCACGTTCGCGCCGCTCGAGGACCTGACGGACGACGTCTGGGACGAGATGATCGCAATCAACCTCACCGGCGTGTTCAAGACCGTCCGCGCCGCCGTGCCGCACCTCAAGGCCGGCGGGAACGGGGGCGCGATCGTGTTGACCAGCTCCACCGCCGGGATCAAGGGCCTGGCCAACCTGGCGCACTACGTCGCTGCCAAACACGGAGTAGTCGGGCTGGTCAAGACATTCGCAAACGAACTGGCACCCTTCGACATTCGCGTGAACTCGGTACACCCCACCTCGGTGAACACGGACATGATCCACAACTCGGAGACGTACAACCTCTTCCTGCCGGACACCCCGAATCCCACGAAGGAAGATGCGGGCGCCGCGTTCAAGACACTCAACGCACTTCCGATCGAGTGGGTCGAACCCGTCGACATCTCCAATGCCATCGCCTTCCTGGTGTCCGACGACGCTCGCTACATCACCGGAGTCCAGTTGCCCGTCGACGCCGGGTCGGTGATCAAGTGACCGGAACACTCGAAGGCAAGGTAGCCTTCATCACCGGAGCTGCCCGCAACCAAGGCCGCAGCCACGCGCTCCGGCTCGCCGAGGAAGGCGCGGACATCATCGCCGTCGACATCTGCGGAACCGTCGACACCATCGAAATGTACCCTGCCGCAACGCGTGCCGAACTGGATGACACCGTGAAGCAGGTGGAGGCACTCGATCGTCGCATCGTCGCCACCCAGGTGGACGTCCGCGACTCGGCGGGCCTGAAGAAGGCCGTCGACGACGGGGTTGCCGAGCTCGGACGCCTCGACATCGCCCTCGGCAACGCCGGCGTCTTCGAGATTTCACCCGCGCTCGACATCACCGACGACGCCTGGCGCACCATGATCGACGTCAACCTCACCGGTGTGTGGAACACGTGCAAGGCGGCGCTCCCCCACATCGTCGCCGGCGGACGCGGTGGATCGATCGTCCTGACCAGCTCGACGGCAGGTCTGAAGGGCACCCCGAACACCGTGCACTACACCGCAACCAAACACGGCGTCGTCGGCATCATGCGAACGCTGGCGAACGAGTTCGGCCAGCACAGTATCCGCGTCAACACCGTTCATCCCACCGGTGTGGACACCGTGATGATTCAGAACCCGAAGACGTGGGGTCTGTTCGCGCCCGACGACCCGAACCCGAGCCGCGAGAAGGCCGAGCCGATCTTCGCGACCACCAACACCATGCCCATCCCGTGGGTCGAACCGATCGACATCTCCAATGCCATCGCCTTCCTGGTCTCGGATGCCGCCCGATACATCACGGGGGCAACCATTCCCGTCGATGCCGGATACACGATCAAATGACGCTGCTGACGTCGATCACCGATGTGCGCCGCCGGATCGCGGCGCACATCGTCGGGCGGGATCGTGAACTCGACCTGCTGCTGGCTGCCGTGGCCGCCGGGCGAGATCTGCTGATCGAGGGTCCGCCCGGCACCAGCAAATCCACACTGCTCGGTGCGATCACGGCGGACTGGGGCATCCCGCTGCTGTTCGTCGAAGGCAACGCCGACCTGACGCCGGCTCGAATCGTCGGGCATCACAATCCTTCTCGGGTACTCCGGGAGGATTACAGTGAGGACAACTTCGTACCGGGCCCGCTGGTCGAGGCCATGCGCACCGGCGGTTTCCTGTACGTCGAGGAATTCAATCGTGCGCCCGAGGACACGCTCAACACTCTGCTGACGGCCATGGCCGAACGCAGAATCACCATCCCCCGCGTCGGAACGGTGTCCGCTCTGCCGTCGTTCCGCGTGGTGGCGTCGATGAACCCGTACGACAACGTCGGCACCACTCGACTCTCCACCAGCGTGCACGACCGGTTGTGCCGCTTGGCCATCGGATACCAGGACGCCGAGGCCGAGCGCGGAATCGTAGCCCTGAGAACCGAATCCGACTCTCTCAGACTGATCGCCGACGCCGTCGCCATCACCCGGGCGACTCGTGAACACGAGGACATCACCCAGGGCAGCAGCGTCCGAGGAGCGATCGATCTGACGCTCGTGGCCTGGCAACTGGCGTCGTTGCGCGAGGTGACGGTCCCCGACGTCACCGACATCGAACCCCCGCGCGACCTACCCGACGACTACCGACAGGTGATGCTCGACGCCGTCTACGTCGCCCTGTCCGGGCGTATCCACGTCGACGACACCGCCGACGCCACGCCGGAAACGATCCTGCACCGGATATGGGAAGACCACTTCCTGCTTCAGCCGGCTGCCGCCGCTCCGGGTTGAAGAGCAGTACCGGCGGATTCACCCGTCCGTCGACCGAGTTCGAAAACCTCGGCACTGAAGCCGTTGCGCCGCAAACCGAAACAGCTCACCGAATCACCGTCCCTGTATCGCCCGGGCGCCGGTGGAGTCGTTCTCGTCGCCGACGGCCGCGGTCGGCCCGGACACGCTGCCGGTGAGAACAATCCGTCGGCACCCGGTTTCACCGACGAGTCCGCCGAGATCATCTCGCTGTTCGAGGCAAGCGAGAACACCACCATCGATGCCGCGACGCGGGCCAGAGCCCGAAAGATCGCTGCACGCCTGGCAGTTCGCCGTCCCCGACGCGACGTCCGCGCTCGCCGTGGAATCGGCGAACTGACGTCGCTGCGTTACCGCGACGGCTCCGACGAACTCGACATGGACCGAACGATCGACGTGCTCGCAGCCAACCCGTATCCCGAGGACGACGACATCGTCGTACGCGAGCGGCTGCACACCAAGAGGTCGATCGTTCTCGTCGTCGACATCTCGGGATCGATGAAGGGGGAACGGGTACGTACCGCGGCGGCGACGGTGGGTGCGGTGGCGGGTGAGCTGAACGCGGACGATTTGGCTGTCGTCGCATTCTGGTCCGACGCCGCCGTGCTCGCCCGGTTCGGCGATCCGACGACCCCGCTCGGGATTCTCGACACTGTGCTGAGCATCCCGGCTCGTGGACTGACGAACGTGCAGTTCGCGCTCGAGACTGCGGCGGGACTTCTGCGTACGGTCTCGTCACCCGACAAGCGTGTGCTGCTGCTCTCGGACTGCGTACACAACGCCGGACCCGACCCCCGCTACGTCGCCGCATCGATTCCCCGGCTCGACGTCCTGCTCGACGCCTCCGGTGAACACGACGTCGATCTGGGACGTGATCTCGCACGCCTCGGTCACGGCCGCATTCGAACAGTGCGCACCTACCGCGACGTCGGACCTGCCCTGACGGCGTTCTTCGACGGCTGACCCCGCGTACCGCCGGACTCATCGAACCGCCCGATACCGCGCCTCCATGGTTGCCACGGCCTCCAGGACCGCACGATCACACTGTTCCGCACTCGGCGACCAGTCCACGAGCAGCAACTTCGGCCAGAACACGAAGTTCGAGATCATTCCGAGAAACTGGGTAGCTGCGAGCTCGGCGTCCTCGACGACGAACCGTCCGGACTCGTTCGTGGTGTCGAACCACGCTCTGACCGAATCGAAGTACGGCATCTTTCCGAGGTCGAACTGCGTGCGTCCGAGCTCCGGAAATCGCGGCACCTCCGCTATGACGATCCTGAACAGGGCCACCATTTCGGGTCGACCGAGAAGTTCGACGTATCGGCGTCCGAGCCCGACCAGATCGACGTCACTGGGCAGGTCTTCGCTGCCTCCCGGTGTCCACGATTCGCGCACGATTGCTTCGAACAACGTCGCCTTGGTCGGAAACTGTTTGAACAAGGTGGCTTTCGAAACGCCGGAAGCGTCCGCGATTTTCGCCAGCGAAGTCCGATCGTAGCCGGATTTCAGGAACAGGTCGGTGGCCGCTCGAACGATGGCAGCTCGCTTTTCCTCGGCGATTCCGCGGTGATAATCCGACGGTCGTGTTGGCATCTCTGCATTCTGCACGAGGTGAGGTGAGTCGCTTGACTCACCTCACCTCTCTGATCTACGTTCGCATGGTGAGTCAATCGACTCACCACTTCGAGCAGGAGGCATTCATGGGTGAATTCGACGGCATCACAGTGTTGATCACA
Source organism: Rhodococcus sp. RS1C4 (assembly GCF_002258225.1). NCBI lineage: Bacteria > Bacillati > Actinomycetota > Actinomycetes > Mycobacteriales > Nocardiaceae > Rhodococcus > Rhodococcus sp. RS1C4. Next base: position 155,118 of record NZ_NOXZ01000007.1, read on the forward strand.
GGAGGAGCAGGCGGACAGGGACAGAGCCACGCGCGGGCGTATCACGCAGCCGGTGCGAACGTGGTGGCGGCAGGACGGTCGGACGCCGTCGACGACGTGGCCGAGGAACTCGGTGAGCGGGCCGTCGCCGTTCGCTTGGACGTCACTCGCCCACAGGAGTGGGCGTCGGCAATCGACGTCGCGGAGTCCCGGTTCGGACCTGTGTCGATTCTTGTCAACAACGCGGGTATCCAGAACCCGGCGGCAACCATCGAGGACACCGACCCCGCCGCATGGAACCGAATCCTCGACGTGAACCTCACCGGTCAATTTCTGGGGATCAAGGCGGTGACACCCTCGATGAGACGTGGGGGCGGCGGAGTCATCGTCAACATCGCATCGACGATGGCGCACGGAGGAACTGCGATGTACGCACCGTACGTCGCCGGCAAGTGGGCTCTCTTGGGTTTGACGAAATCTGCGGCCCTCGAGTTGGGGCGAGACAACATCAGAGTCAATTCGGTCAGTCCTGGCGTGATCGAAACCCCGTTCGTCACGCATCCCACCGCACCGGGAGAGCGACCCATAACGGACTTCTATTCGCCTGAGCCCTTTGCGATTCCGCGACTCGGACGTCCCGAGGACATCACCGAGGCACTCCTGTATCTCACCTCACCGAGGGCGTCGTTCGCCACCGGCTCCGACCTCGCCGTCGACGGCGGCATGCTGCTCGGCCCCGCGTTGCGCTAGCTCTTCTCGCCCAGCTCGTCCACCACGTACTTGGCCAGCGAACCCAACCTCGCCCGTTCCGGCATACGCGTCGGAACATCCAGAGCATCCAGCGGCGCCGACGTGACCGGCCCCACGCAGATCGCAGCGACAGGACCGCGCAGAGCGGTGAGAAACTCGTCGAGCAGTCCGTTGTCCTTGGCCGTCGACAGAAGCGAAGCGACCGCCGGTGCGCTGGTGAACGTGACGGCGTCGACCTCGTGGTTCAGGATCTTGGCGAGCAGGTCGATCAGCGGCTGTTGATCGAGTGGGCGAATCCAGCGGTACACAGGGATGGCGCGCACCTCGGCGCCGAGCCGCTCGAGGGCGTCGCTCAGATGAATCGTCGGCTCCCATTCGGTGATGGTGCCGTGAAGCTGCACTGCGACATCCACGCCCGCGATCCCCTCGGACTCGAGGTGATCGGCTACTTCCTGCGACGCCTCGGTGGCCGGGGACCAGACTTCGCGGAGTCCGGCGCCGCGAATCGCGCCGCGCGCCTTGGGTCCTCGCGCAATGATGCGGGAATTCCCCAGAGCGCTCAGCAGCGCATCACGGGAATCCCAGGTCTCCGCGGCGTCGAGCCAACCGCGGAAACCGATACCGGTACTGATCACGACCAGCTCCGGCGGATGCGCGATGATGCCTTCGGTCTTCTCCCGCAGATTGGAATCGTCGACGAGGGGAAGTACGTGAATCGCGGGAACGTGCACGGTACGGGCGCCCCGGCGCTCGAGAAGAGTCGCGAACTCGTCGGCCCGACGCTCGGCCGTCAGCGCGATCGTTTTCCCCGTCAACGGTGCCATGCCGCTCAGCATAAGCGCCGAGGGCCGGCCCACCTACACACGCGCGGACGCAGACCCTGGGGTCTGCGTCCGCGCGTGAGTGAAGAGAAATCAGGACGAGAACTTGTCCGGATCCGGGCCGGTACGGCCGTCAGCAGAGTCGAGTGCGTTGATCTGCTGGATCTCGTCGTTCGACAGCTCGAAGCCGAACACGTCGAAGTTGCTCGCGATGCGCTCGGGAGTGACCGACTTGGGGATCACGACGTTGCCGAGCTGGATGTGCCAACGCAGAATGACCTGCGCCGGGGTGACGCTGTGAGCGTCGGCGATCGGCTTCAGGGCGGGCTCCTCGAGAACCGTGCCGGAGCCGAGCGGGCTCCAGGCCTCGGTCGCGATGCCGTGCTTGGTGTGGAAAGCCCGCAGTTCCTCCTGGATGAGGCGCGGGTGAAGCTCGATCTGGTTGATCGACGGCGTCTCGCCCACGGCGTCGGCCAGCTTCTCCAGCGTCGGGATCGTGAAGTTCGAGACGCCGATGGACCCGACACGTCCGTCGGCCTTCAGCTTCTGGAACGCCTTGAACGTGTCGATGTACTTGTCGCGGTCCAGCTGCTGCCAGTGAATGAGGTACAGGTCCAGGTACTCGAGGCCGAGGCGCTCCAGACTGGCGTCGAAGGCCTTCAGCGTGGAGTCGTAACCCTGGTCGTCGTTCCACAACTTGGTGGTGACGAACAGCTCGTCGCGGGCGATGCCGGACTCCGCGATCGCCTTACCGGTACCGGTCTCGTTCTCGTAGACCTTGGCGGTGTCGATGCTGCGGTAACCGACCTTCAGAGCCTCGGCTACCGCGTCGTGCGCGCCGTCGTCCGGGACCTGCCACACGCCGAAGCCGAGCTGCGGAATCGCATGTCCGTCGTTGAGGGTGATCGTCGGGACAGTGCTTGTCTGCGGTGAAAACGTCATACGAAGGCCAACGGTCGGCGGTGCGAGTCTGTTCCCTGGCAGGGAATACTGATCGGGTGACTGCCACGCTCCGTATCGACGACCTTGCTGCTTTTCACGGTGACCGCACGCTGTTCTCAGGCCTCGACCTCACCGTGACCGAAGGCGATGTCATCGGCCTCGTCGGAGCCAACGGTGCAGGTAAATCGACGTTGCTCACGCTTCTGGCCGGCGTCGGAACCGCCGATTCCGAGGGGGAGATCTACACGAGCCCGCCCGACGCCACCGTCGGATATCTCGCGCAGGAACCCGAACGTATCGCCGATGAAACCATCGTGGAGTTCGTCGGACGACGAACCGGCGTCACGGCCGCTGAGCAGGCGATGAACGATGCAGCCGAAGCCCTCGGCGACGACGACGGTGAGGATCGTTACACTCCCGCGTTGGAGCGATGGCTTGCCCTCGGCGGCGCCGATCTCGCCGAGCGAACGGCGAAGGTGCTCGCCGACCTCGATGTCGACGGAAGCGCACTCATGACGTCGCTGTCCGGTGGCCAGGCTGCCCGGGCAGGGCTCGCCGCCATTCTGCTGGCCAGGTACGACATTCTGCTGCTCGACGAGCCGACCAACGACCTCGACCTGGCCGGCCTCGAGCAGTTGGAACGGTTCGTGGTCGAAACGCGAGCGGCGATCGTCGTCGTCAGCCACGACCGTGAGTTCCTGGCCAGGACGGTCACCGGCATCGTCGAGTTGGATCGCGCGCAACACCGCATCGACGTGTACGACGGGGGTTACGAGTCCTACCTCGCCGAGCGAGAGATCGCCCGTCAGCACGCGCGGGAGAAGTACGACGAATTCGCCGACACCAAGGCCTCGCTCGAATCTCGTGCGCAGATGCAGCGCAACTGGATGGAATCCGGTGTCCGCAATGCACGCCGCAAGGCGACCGACAACGACAAGATCAGCCGCAAGACTCGGGCGGAGTCCACCGAGAAGCAGGCCGCGAAAGCCCGTCAGACGCAGCGGCGCATCGAACGGCTCGAGGTGGTCGAAGAGCCCCGCAAGGAGTGGGAGCTGCGCATGGAGATCGCAGCTGCACCCCGAAGCGGGACCGTCGTGTCGGTGCTGAGCGGTGCTGTCGTCCGTCGGACAGGTTTCACGTTCGGACCCGTCACCACGCAGATCGAATTCGGTGACAGAGTCTTGATCACGGGCGAGAACGGCTCGGGCAAGACCACATTGCTGTCCGTTCTGCTCGGAAAACTCGTTCCCGACGACGGGACGGCGTCCCTGGGTTCCGGCGTCGCGATCGGCGAAATCGATCAGGCTCGTGGGCTGTTCACCGGGACAGCGACCGTATCGGACTCGCTGAGCGCAGCAGTCCCCGACTGGCCCGACGCCGATGTGCGGACCCTCCTGGCGAAATTCGGCCTACGCGGCGACGATCCCCTCCGGCCTGCAGGCTCCCTGTCCCCCGGTGAACGCACCCGCGCGGCCTTGGCCCTGCTGCAGGCGCGCGGCGTCAACCTTCTGGTGCTCGACGAGCCGACGAACCACTTGGACCTTCCGGCCATCGAGCAGTTGGAACGGGCGATGGAGAACTTCGAGGGCACGCTCCTGCTGGTCACCCACGACCGCCGCATGCTGGGCACCGTCCGGGCGACCCGTCGGTGGACCATGACGTCGGGGCAACTCACCGAGGCCTGACGTTATCCATGGTTGACAGATCGTTGGGTTTATACAACACTTTGTTCCATGAGCCCCGTCAAGCGTGGGAACACGCTCCCGATCTTCAACCGGGTGGGAGTTCTGCGGGCCGAACGAAAGATGAGCCGCGCGCAACTCGCCGAACTCATCGAAGTCAACCCGCAGACAGTGGGCGCCCTCGAGCGGGGCGACCACTATCCGAGCCTCGACCTGGCACTGCGCATCTGTGAAGTATTCGACCTTCCCGTCGAAGCAGTGTTCTCACGCAAGGAACTCGGTCCACTCTCCGCCGAACTGTTCAGAAGGGAGAACGACAAGTGACCACCCCCGACTCGAACATTCTGACGCGCTACCAGGACTACCGCACACGCAGGTTTCTCGAGAACGACGCGAAGACTCGGCACATGCTGCCGAAGTGGCGAACCCAGAAGCGCCGTCGAATCCTTGCGGTTGCAGTAATTTCCACCCTCGTCGCGCTTCTCGCCATCGCTGTTGCATCGCTGTTCTGGAAGTGGGCACCCATCCTGTGGGTCGCCGGCACCGTCGCCTTCCTCGTGCTGTGGACGATGCTGCAAACCGCCTCCGGCCGCCACAGCGATGCACCCGTGGGCGCACTCGACGAATGGGAAGTACAGCAGCGCAACGAGGCTCGGTCGATCGGCTTGACCGTCACCCAGGGCCTCGTCATGGTCTCGGTGTTCACGCTGATCATCCTCGCCACCGGATACGAGAACGAGCGACTCGCCTACGCAGGCGCGTTGTGGACACTCGTCAGCCTGATGGCCGGAATCTGCTCCCCGGCAATGATTCTCGCCTGGATCACTCCCGACCCCGACCCGGAAGACCTCTGAGAAACGAGAAGAAAGGGCACCATGAGCACCCTTACGATCGACAACATCTCCAAGAGATACGGCGACAAGATCGCCCTCGACTCCCTGAAGTTCGACGTACACCCCGGTGAACTCTTCGGCTTCGTCGGCAGCAACGGCGCAGGCAAGACCACCACCATGCGCATCACCCTCGGCGTACTGTCCGCCGACTCCGGGCAGGTCCTGCTCGGCGGCAAACCCGTCGACCTCGATGTCCGCCGCACCATCGGCTACATGCCGGAGGAACGCGGCCTCTATCCCAAGATGAAGGTCGGCCCGCAGCTCGCGTATCTGGCCGAACTGCACGGCCTTTCACCGTCGGACGCCAAGTCGGCCGTAGGCACGTGGACCGAACGACTCGGTATCTCGGAACGACTGAACGACACCGTCGACGCACTCAGCCTGGGCAACCAGCAGCGCGTTCAGCTCGCCGCGGCACTCGTGCACGACCCCGCGGTTCTGGTACTGGACGAGCCGTTCTCCGGTCTCGACCCGGTTGCCGTCGACGTCATGAGCGACGTACTCCGCGAGAAAGCGTCGTCCGGAGTCCCGGTGATCTTCTCCAGCCACCAGTTGGATCTCGTGCAACGACTGTGCGACCGAGTCGGCATCATCGCCGCCGGATCCATGAAAGCCGTCGGCACCGTCGACGAACTCCGCGGATCAGGTGATGCGCAACTCGAAGTACACGCACCGAACGCCCAGCCCGGCTGGGCCGACGGCATCGCAGGCGCCCGGGCCGTCAGTCACAGCGCCGGCCGGACGCTCCTCTCGATCGCACCGGGAACCGACGACCAGGCCATCCTTCGTGCCGCCCTCGCCACCGGACCCGTACACGAATTCTCCTTCCACAAACCGTCGTTGAGCGACCTGTTCCGAGAGGCAGTGGCATGAGCACCCAAGTATCTTCGAGCCGGGCAATCGGCCTGATCGCCAAGCGCGAGTTCACCGTTCAGGTGATGAAGAAAAGCTTCGTCATCTCCAACGTCATCATTCTCGCCGTCATCATCGGCGGCATCATCGCGTACTCCATCTTCGCGGGCGGAGACGACGAAGACCGCGACGTCGTCGGCATCGTCGGCGACCAACAGATCGCGGCCGTCATCACCGCCACCGGAGACGCCGTCGGCAGCCCCGTCGACATCCGCGAGATCGCCGACGCCGACGCAGCTCGATCGGACGTCGAATCCGGCGACGTCGCAGTAGCTCTCGTACCGGCGGGATCCGGCGCCTACACCGCGATCACCGATTCCGAGCTCACCGGAGCACTGCGAGCCGTCGTCGAAGGCAGTGTCCAATCGCAGGCTACCGACGCCGCGCTGGCGCAGCAAGGCGTCGACCGGGACGCCGTCGCAACCGCCGTCGCGAACGCAACGGTCACGGTCGAAGCTATCGACCCGCCGGATCCCGAAGCAGGACAACGAGTTGCGCTGTCTCTGGCTGCCGTGTTCATCCTGTACGCCCAGATCATCGGCTTCGGAATGTACGTTGCCATGGGCGTCGTCGAAGAGAAGTCCTCGCGCGTCGTCGAACTGCTGCTCTCCACCGTCAGGCCGCTTCAGTTGCTGTGGGGCAAGATCCTCGGCATCGGAGCCGTCGGAATCCTGCAACTCGCCCTCTACGGTGCGGCAGGTGTGGGCGCCGGACTTGCAACGGGCACACTCACCATCACCGGAACCGCGATCAGCGTCTTCGCCGGCACCCTCGGCTGGTTCGTGCTCGGCTTCGCCTTCTTCGCGGTCCTGTACGCAGCCGGTGGATCGATGGTCTCCAGGCAAGAAGACGTCAATTCGACGACGATGCCGCTCCTGTTGCTGATCATGGCAATGTTCTTCGCGGCGTTCTACTCGGTCGGCGACCCGGAGAGCACACTCAGCAACGTTCTCAGCTGGATTCCGCCGTTCTCCGCCGTCATGATGCCGCTCCGTATCGCAGCAGGCGTCGCGCCGGTCTACCAGATCATCGGAACCGCCCTCATCATGGCGGCCACCACCGCGGCACTCGCCGTCGTCGCCGCCAAGATCTACCAGCGGTCCATTCTGCGCATCGGCAAGACCGTCACGTGGAAGGAAGCATTCGCCCGTTAGGATCCGGGAGTGGAGCCTGCAGGAACGACCCGATTAGGCTCTGATTCATGACAACACGGACGTCCGCCGCCGAGATACTCGATGCAGTTCTCGACGGCGGATCGTTCGTGTCGTGGGATCGTGCGCCGATCGACGTCTCCCCCGGCCCGAAGTATGCCGCCGACTTGGCGAAAGCCCGAGACAAGAGCGGCGTCGACGAGTCCGTTCTCACCGGACAGGGACTGGTCGACGGCAGGCCGGTGGCCATCATTGCGTGCGAGTTCGCTTTCCTGGCCGGGTCGATCGGCGTGGCGGCCGCCGAACGAATCGCCACTGCCATCGAGCGCGCCACCGCGGAGAACCTCCCGCTGATCGCGTCGCCCACGTCGGGTGGGACTCGCATGCAGGAGGGCACCCTCGCGTTCGTACAGATGGTGAAGATCGCGGGTGCGGTGACCTTGCACAAACAAGCCGGCCTGCCGTACCTGGTGTATCTCCGCAATCCGACGACCGGGGGCGTCTTCGCATCCTGGGGATCACTCGCTCACGTCACGTTCGCCGAGCCCGGTGCGCTCATCGGATTTCTCGGCCCGCGCGTCTATCAAGCACTGTACGACAAGCCCTTTCCCGAAGGCGTACAGACCGCCGAGAACCTCTACCACCATGGCGTCATCGACGGTGTGGTTCCCGTGGACAGCCTCAGACACCTCATGGTCCGCGCGCTCCGCGTCGTCAGCCACGAGGGCGAGACAGCCCACCACCTCGACCCGGCTCCCACCGTCGGCGACATCCCTGATCGTTCCGCGTGGCATTCCGTGGAATCCTCACGTCGCCCCGATCGGCCGGGCGTGCGGGAACTCCTCGAACATGCAGCCAGCGAACAGGTCCCGCTCAGCGGCACCGGCCAAGGCGAGTCGGACACGACGATCCTGTTGTCGTTGTGCAAATTCCGAGGAATCTCCTGTGTGGTCTTCGGCAACGACCGAAGCAGCCACAGCATCACCGCGACGATGGGACCAGGCGCGCTGCGTCAGGCTCGGCGTGGAATGAAACTGGCCGAGGAGCTCCGCATTCCTCTGGTCCTCGTCATCGACACGTTCGGCGCAGCACTGTCCAAGGAAGCGGAAGAAGGCGGGATCGCACCCGAGATCGCCCGATGCATCAGCGATCTCGTGACCGTCGACACCCCGACGGTGTCGGTTCTCCTCGGCCAGGGAACAGGCGGCGGCGCCCTCGCCCTGCTGCCCGCCGACCGCACCTTGTGCGCACAGAACGCCTGGCTCGCACCGCTTCCGCCGGAAGGCGCCAGCGCCATCGTTCACCGCGACACAGCACATGCGTCGGACATGGCCGAGGCACAAGGCATTCGGTCCGTGGACCTGCTCCGCGACGGCATCGTCGATGCCATCGTGCCCGAACACCCCGATGCAGCAGAGGAACCCGTCGATTTCTCGATCCGCATCGCCGGGGCCATCGCACGAGAACTGCGCAACATCAGCTCCGACGACGACCGCGTGTCCTCACGCCTCGCCCGGTACCGACGCCTGGGCCTCGGGAATCAAGGCCAGTAGGTCACCGGCCCGCACATCCGACGGAAGCTCCACCTTGGCGTCGCCCATCGCGAAGAACTGCCGACCCACCACCGAATGGCGGTTGGCGATATCGGCGACCTCCACGCACCCGAGCACGGCATCGACACGCACGATCCCGGCAATCACCGATCTCACCCGCGTCACCACCACACAACCCAACCGCGCCGGCGTGCCCTCGCAATCAGCGAAATCGTCGACGAACACCCCGTCGACCATCAATCGCCCATCACGAAAACCCGTGCCCGACGGCCACAACTCCGAATCGAATCGTGGTCGGCCTGCATTACGAAGAGACGGCAGCATCTCGAAAAGAGTCACATCAGCGAGTCTCCATCCGCCCCCACCGCGTCGCCAGGATCTTGACGGAATCATTATGGCCACGGGGTCGACGTCTACGCGGCCTTGCCACCGACGCCGTCCGCTGCAACGGATTGCCCGATACTCCGCGAGTCGGCAGGATTCCGTCGTATCGAGAAGTATCGGGCAATTCATGCCGCCACCGATTACGCGTGGGATGTCCGGTCGGCGTCGATCGACCGACGGCGACGCTTCACCACCGACACGATCTCCTCCACCACGGCATCCAGGTCCGACATGACGGTGGCCACGGAGTATCGCAGCACCAGCCACCCGTCGAGGACCAGCGCGTTCTGGCGTCGGCGATCGCTCGTGAACACCGCACCTGTGCTGTGGAACTCGCGCCCGTCGATCTCGACGATGACGCGCGCACGAAAGTCGACGAGGTCTCCGTAGTACGGTCCGACTCTCGCGTTGATGTCCATGAACAGATTGCGTGCGGTCAATGCGCGCGCCACCACGCGCTCCGCTTCCGAGAACGTGCCGGGGCAGCACCGTCGGAGTTGTGTGCGTAGGGCCTGCATTCCGTCCATCCCCTTGGCGGGATCGCAGAACGCCGCCAGCCGGCGCGCAGGAATGTGCGTGCCGACGGCGTCGTCGAAGAACTTCTCGAGTTCGGCCGTCGGCATCGTTGCCGCGAGGTCGACGAACGCCTGCTCGATCGACACGACGTGCAGCCCCCGTAGTTTTTGCACGTCAGGAAGTGCACGTCGGCGTAGCACGACCCAATCGGGTGACCGGACCTGCGCGTTGGGTGCAACGGTCGCCTCGACCGAGCGCGGTTCCGCCTCTACCAGGCCCCACAGCCAACCCGCGGTCGAATGGCTGAAGACCGCGTCCGGTTTCCACAGAGCGACGGCGCGACACAGGTCCATGTAGCCCGGTTTCTCCGTCGCGTACACGCCCGGCAGCAGCCGAGTGAGCCGGCCGCTTCGGCTCCGACGGGAGATGGTGCTGACGCTGAGTCCCTGCGCGATCAGCTGCGCTTTCGTGGTGAGTACCCCCATGCGCGCATGATGGCGCATACCTCCGACAGATCCGATGCGATGGATTGCCCGATACTGTGCAATTACTCGGGATCCCGCCGATTCGAAAAGTATCGGGCAATTCGTGGCACTAGGCTCGGGACATGAGCGGCGAGTATCGAGAAGCATTCGACAGAGCCAGGTCCGATCGTGAGGGTTTCTGGCTGGACGCGGCCGAGGGGATCGATTGGGTCAGTGCTCCGACGACGGCGTTCGATGGCCGCTGGTTCCCCGACGGCGTGCTCAATACGTGTGTCAATGCGCTCGATCGGCATGTGGATGCGGGCGACGGGGACCGTACCGCGCTGATCTACGACTCGGCGATGACCGGTACGCAGCGCCGATACACCTATGCCGAGCTGTTGAACGAGGTGGCGCTGTTCGCGGGAGTTCTCGTGCGCAACGGTGTGGGGAAGGGTGACCGCGTCATTCTGTACCTGCCCATGATTCCCGAGGCAGCCGTGGCGATGCTGGCGTGTGCGCGAATCGGTGCGGTGCATTCGGTGGTGTTCGGCGGATTCGCGGCGAAGGAGCTCGCGGCGCGGATCGACGACGCCGAACCGGTGCTGGTGGTGACGGCGAGTGGCGGTTTCGAGCCGGGACGGGTCGTGGAGTACCTCCCGATCGTCGAGAAGGCGCTCGCTCTGTCCTCGTCGCCGACGGTGATCGTCAAGAGCCGCGACGGGATTCCGAGCGATCACGGATGGCTGGACTGGGATGCCGAGATGGCCGAAGCGTCACCGGCGCAACCAGTTCCGGTGAAGGCTACGGATCCGCTCTACATCCTCTACACCTCGGGGACCACCGGAAAACCCAAAGGCGTCGTACGCGACAACGGTGGCCATGCCGTCGCACTGCGATGGTCGATGCACAACATCTACGACGTCGGTCCGGGTCAGGTCATGTGGACGGCGTCCGACGTCGGCTGGGTCGTCGGGCATTCCTACATCGTCTACGGCCCACTGCTGGCAGGTGCGACAACAATTCTCTACGAAGGCAAACCCGTCGGCACTCCCGACGCCGGGGCCTTCTGGCGGGTCATCGAAAGTCACGGTGTGCGAGCATTGTTCACCGCCCCGACGGCGTTACGCGCCATTCGCAAGGTGGATCCGCACGCCGAGAAACTGAAGAAGTACGACGTCTCGAGCTTGGAGACACTGTTCGTCGCGGGCGAGCGACTGGATCCCGATACCTACGAGTGGATCAGCCGAACCCTGGACCGGCCCGTCGTCGACCACTGGTGGCAGACCGAGACCGGCTGGGCGATCGCGGCGAATCTCCGCGGGCTGGAGCCGCTTCCGATCAAATCCGGTTCGCCGACCGTCGCGGTACCGGGTTTCGAGGTGACGATCGTGGACGCTGCCGGCGCCGAGGTCGACGCCGGTACCGAGGGCAACATCGTCGTGAAACTCCCGCTGCCTCCCGGCACCCTGGTGGGATTGTGGAACGACGAGGACCGCTTCCAGCGCTCGTACCTCGACACGTTCCCCGGCAATTACCTGACCGGCGATTCCGGTTACATCGACGCCGACGGGTACGTGTACGTCCTCGGTCGCAGCGACGACGTGATCAACGTTGCGGGACATCGACTGTCGACAGGATCGATGGAAGCCGTCGTCGCGAGCCACCCCGCGGTGGCCGAATGCGCGGTGATCGGAATTCACGACGACCTCAAGGGCCAGCGGCCGAGCGGGTACGTGGTCCTCAAGGCGGGCGAAACCATCGAGGAGGATCGCTTGCGCACGGAACTGGTCGCGATGGTGCGTGACCAGATCGGCGCACTCGCGACATTCCGGGACGTGACGATCGTCGGTGCGCTTCCCAAGACGAGGTCCGGGAAAATCCTGCGCAAGACCATGCGGCAGATCGTCGCAGGTGAGGAGTACGGGGTGCCGTCGACCATCGAGGATCCAGCGGTTCTGGATGCGCTGGAGAAGCTACTCCGTAGGTGAGGGCAGGAAAACGAGCAAGGTTGTCCGAAATCCGCGCGCCCCAGGCGGTCCGCTCGCCGTAATCTCATGCCATGACCGATGTCGCAGTGACGAAGAAGACGGATTGGCTTGCGCTCGGAGCGGTGACGGTCACCGTGGTGTCCTGGGCGTCGGCGTTCGTCGCGATTCGGGGAGTCGGTACGTCGTTCGGAGCGGGTCCGCTGGCGCTCGGCAGGTTGCTGATCGGCACGGGCGCGCTCGGGCTGATTCTCCTGGCGAAACGCACCTGGGTCAGACCTACCCGCACCCAGTGGATCCAGATCCTCAGCGTCGGGGTGTTCTGGTTCGCGATCTACAACGTGGCCCTCAACGCCGCCGAACAACGCGTCGATGCAGGCACCACCTCGATGATCATTCAGATCGGCCCGATTCTCGTTGCCCTGTTCGCCGGACTCCTCCTCGGCGAGGGCTTTCCGCGGTGGCTCGTGATCGGCGCGGCGATCGCGTTCTCCGGGGCCGTGCTCGTGGGTGTCGTCACTGCCGTGACCACCACCGACACCGTCAGAACCGACGCGGATGCCCTCGGCATCGCACTGTGCCTCGTCTCCGCGGTGACCTACGCAATCGGTGTGCTCTGCCAGAAACCGGTGCTGCGCAGCGTGCCCGGCCTCCAGGTCACGTGGATGGCCTGCGCGATCGGCGCCCTGTGCACTCTCCCGTTCGCCCCGGCCCTGCTCGACGACCTGGCCGACGCATCCGCCCAGGCAACCGGCGGTCTGCTCTACCTCGGCCTCGTTCCGACAGCGCTTGCGTTTTCCACGTGGGCCTACGCGCTCACCCGAATGGATGCAGGCAGGCTCGGCATCACCACATACGCCGTCCCACCCATCACCGTTGCGCTGAGCTGGGCCCTGCTGAACGAAGTTCCGCACATCCTCGCAGTGCTGGGCGGCGTCGTCTGCCTCGTCGGCGTCGGGCTCTCTCGCCGACGGTGAGCGTCACAGCGCCTTGAACCGGGCTATCGCGACCTCTCGCTCGTGCTTGTGGTCGACGATGGCGTCGGGGTAATCCTTGGGGCGTCCGAACTTCAAGGTGTGCACGGCCTTGCCTTCTTCCCCGCGCAGCTCGGGAACCCAGCGGCGTACGTAATCACCGGTGGGGTCGAACTTCTCGCCCTGGGTGATCGGGTTGAACACACGAAAGTACGGGGACGCATCGGTTCCCGTGCCTGCCGTCCACTGCCAGCCGTGTTGGTTGCTGGCCAGATCGCCGTCGACCAATCGGTCCAGGAAGTATCGCGCTCCCCACCACCACGGCAGATGCAGATCCTTGACGAGGAACGACGCCACGATCATGCGGACCCGGTTGTGCATCCAGTTCTCGGAATTCAGCTGTCGCATACCGGCGTCGACGATGGGGAAGCCGGTCTTGCCGTCCTTCCACGCGTCGAACAGCTCCTGGGCGTGCTTGCTGGTGTCCAGCTCGATCTTGTCGAACTTCTTGTCGTAGTTCTCCCGCGCGCTGTCCGGGCGCTGAAACAGAATGTCCGCGTAGAAGTCTCGCCAGGCGATCTGGCGACGGTACGACGCGGACCCCTCGCTGCGCAGTTTTCCGAGGTCAGCCAGCATCGTCCGCGGGTGGATGGTGCCGTACTTCAGGTGGACCGACATACGCGAGGTCGAGTCCAGGTCCGGCCGGTTGCGCTCGTCGTCGTAGTCCGAGACTCGCTCCAGAAACTCGGCCCAGGCGTCGGACGCAGCCTTCTCCCCTGCAGGCGCGTCGGACGCGTCCTTTTCGGTGGGGATCTTCACGCGTCGGGGAAGCCCCTTCACATCCGACGGGTCGAGCCACGACACGGTTTTCGCCGACGTGTCCGCCGGGCCCCGCCATCCGTGTTCCATCCACTGCCGGAAGTACGGAGTGAACACGCGGTAGGGCTCGCCGTCGTTCTTGGTGACGCGGCCGGGGGCGATGGCGTAGGGCGATCCCGTCGACACCAACGACACGTGTTCACCGACGCGCTCGTCCCTGGACCGCCCGTACGGCCCGTAATCCGCGCTGATGTGGACCTCCTCGGCGTCGACGGCCTTCGCGACCTTGGGCACCACGGTTTCCGGATCACCCTTCACGACCAGCAGCCGACCGTCCAACTGCTCGTCGAGTGCCTCGAGCGAACGGAAGAGAAAGTCCCGACGCGGCCCGCCCGACGCCTTCAGCAGCACGTCGTCGAGAACGAACAATCCGAGCACGGGCCCGTCGGAATCGGCCGCAGCCGTCAGCGTCGGAAGATCACCGGTTCGCAGGTCACGTCGAAACCACACCACAGTCATGCGTGTATTCATACCCGCGGGACTGTTCGACAATCCATTTCTCACAGTTCTCCCACATTTGCCTCACCGAGCCCCCAAAGTAGCCTTCTACCTTGGGAAACATGAGAAACACAGCAACCCCCATCTTTCCGGGAGCGGCGTCGCTGATCGACACGACGTGCACGTTCGACGCCTACTACGCCAAGCTCTACGCCAATGCACCTGAACTGGCGTGGACGCTCGATGCCGATCGCGAACGCCGCAGTGCGCTCGAGGAATTCTTCGCCAAATCGCCCGAGGAGCGCGAGATGACCGTCCGGAGCTGGGCGGCATAGCACGATAGAGCTGTGCCCGAATCAGCCACCGTACTCGTAGTCGACGACGACGCGGACGTGCTCGCCTCGCTTCAACGCGGACTCCGCCTGTCCGGATTCACCGTCATCACCGCGGTCGACGGCGCCGAAGCGCTCACCGCGGTCTCCCAGCGATCGCCCGACGTGGTGGTCCTGGACATCAACATGCCGGTCCTCGACGGCGCCAGCGTCGTCAAAGCCCTCCGCGCGATGGGCAACGACGTACCCATCTGTGTGCTGAGTGCTCGGAGCTCGGTCGACGATCGCATCTCCGGCCTGGAATCCGGCGCCGACGACTACCTGACCAAACCGTTCGTCCTGGCCGAGCTGGTCGCTCGGATCCGCGCGATGCTCCGCAGACGTGCTACGGCACCTGCGCCACCCGAATCCAGCTCCGCCATCACCGTCGGCGGCCTGAGTGTCGACATCCCGGGCCATCGCGCCCACGTCGGGATGCGCGAACTGGATCTGACCAAACGGGAATTCGAACTGCTCGCAGTCCTCGCCAGGAACGCAGGCGTCGTTCTGACGCGTGAGCGGCTGCTCGAGCTGGTGTGGGGGTACGACTTCGTGGCCGACACCAATGTCGTCGACGTGTTCGTCGGTTATCTCCGGCGCAAGATCGAGGTCGACGGTCAATCCCGTGTCCTGCACACCGTGCGCGGTGTCGGTTTCGTGCTGCGGCCGAGCTCGTGAGGTTCTCTCTTCGCGCCCGAGTGGCCGTCGCGACCGCACTGGGTGCGACGATCGTCGTCGCGACGCTCGCGACCGTCGCCTCCGTGGTCATCTCCCGCAACAACGTGAGCAACCTCGACGACCGGTTGACGACGGCGTCCCAGGTTCTGATTCCCAGTGCATCGAGCCTCGAACTGTTCCTCGACCAGCTGGGCAGCTCAGGGGCGTTCGCGGTGACGATCCGAACCGGCGATACCGTCATCGCGTCGACTCCGACGCAGCTGCCGAAGCTCGACGAGGGTTCGGAGACCGTCGACGTGGGAGGAGACCGTTTCCGCGTCTACACCTCGGAGGCTGTGTCGGCGACAAACATCATCATCTCCATCGGCGTTCCCGCCGCCGAGGCGCAGGAGATCACCGACGATCAACAGCGGTGGGTCATCTTCGGCGGATTGGCCGCCATCGCCGCGTCGACGGGCCTCGGCTGGATCTTCGGCGGCCGCGCGGTGAAACCGCTCGTGACACTGACTCGGCAGGTCAGTGCGCAGCCCCCGAGGTCGCCGGACACCTCGACCGGGGTGAAGGAGTCCGACGAGTTGACCGTGGCCATCGCAGGCATGCTCGAACGACTCGGCGACGCGCAGGCACGTACCACCGAAGCACTCGGCACCGCTCGGGATTTCGCGGCGGTGTCCGCGCACGAACTTCGGACGCCGCTGACGGCGATGCGCACCGACATCGAAGTGCTGCGCACCCTCGACCTCGAGCCGCCGCAGCGACTCGAGATCCTGGAGGATCTGCAGCGGACGCAGGGCCGCGTCGAAGCAACTCTGACGGCTCTCGAGAAACTCGCGTCCGGTGAACTGTCCAGCGACAAGGATCGCGTCCCGGTCGACATCGTCGAGATCTGCGACGTGGCCGCTCAGGACGCGATGCGGCAGAACCCGGGTCTGACGGTCCGCGTCGAATCGGCCCCGTCGCTCGTCGTCGACGCTCTGCCCGCCGGACTCCGCCTCGCCCTGGACAACGCCATCATCAACGCCGTTCGCCACGGGTCGGCCACCGACGTCGCGATCACGCTGACCGAGACGGAGTCCACGGTGCAGATCGTCCTCGACGACAACGGATCCGGAATCCCGCCCGCCGAGCGGGATTCCGTCTTCGAGCGCTTCTACCGTGGGGCGTCGGCGACGAAGGGTGGATCTGGCCTCGGCCTCGCCCTGGTGGCGCAGCAGGCCGAACTGCACGGTGGCCGAGCTCGTTTCACCGACAGTCCGCTCGGTGGGGCCAGACTGGTACTGGACCTCGCACGCGGACACTAGCGGCCTGCTGCACCCGAGGACGCCAGCTCCTTGTCGGCCGGCTCGTCGGGATCCAACAGGTCGTCGACGTCGACGGTCTTCGGGTTGTCCAGCACGTAGGCGAGGCGTTCTCGATCGAGCTCGCCCGTCCACCTCGCGATGACGAGCGTTCCGAGTCCGTTGCCGGACAAGTTGGTCAGCGCACGGCCCTCGGACATGAAGCGGTCGATTCCGACGATCAACGCGATACCCGCAACCGGGATCACCGAGTCGAATGCCGTCAACGACGCGGCAAGGGTGACCAGGCCTGCGCCCGACACGCCTGCAGCACCGTTCGACGAGATCAGCATGAACACGAGCAGACCGATCTGAGTCCAGATGGGGACGTCGATACCGAAGGCTTGGGCGATGAAGATCGCGCCCATCGACATGTAGATCGCGGTGCCGTCGAGGTTGAACGAGTAGCCGGTGGGAATGGTCATGCCCACCACGTGCTTCGGTGTGCCTGCCGCTTCCATCTTCGCCATCATGCGCGGAAGAACCGTCTCCGACGACGACGTGCCCAGCACGATCAGCAGTTCGTCCTTGATGTACCGCAGGTACTTGAAGATGCTGAACCCGGCGAGTCTGCAGATGGGGCCGAGGACGAACAGCAGGAACAGGATGCACGTGAGCCAGAAGGAACCCATGAACGTCGCGAGTGAACCGAGGATCGCGCTGCCGTGCTCGCCGATCGTGAACGCGATTCCGCCCATCGCACCCAGCGGCGCAACCCACATCACGAGCTTGATGACGCCGAACATGATCTTGGCGAACGTGTCCAGGGCGCTGACGACCGGTGCCGCCCGCGTGCCGAGCATCGTCACCGCTACGGCCACGAGGATCGCCAGCAGCAGTACCTGCAGCAACATTCCGTCGACGAATGCACTCGCGAACGAGTCGGGTACCAGATTCAGGATGAACCCGGTCAGTCCCGTTCCGCTCGCTTCGCCGGCCGACTCGATGGTGCCCGCGGCCGCCGACGAGTCGAAGGAAGCGACGTCGTAGTTCAATCCACGCCCCGGCCCGAGGACGTTGACGACGACGAGGCCGATCGCCAGCGCGAACACGGTGGTGACGTTGAAGTACATGACGGTCTTGAAGGCGAGACCACCCGCTTTGGCCAGGTTCCCCATCCCCGCGATGCCGACGACGATCGTCGCGAAGATCGTCGGCGCGATGACCACCTTGACGAGTTTGATGAACAGATCGGCCATCCACTTCATCTCCGACGCCACGCCGGGAGCGGTGAGGCCGATGATGATCCCGACGCTGATTCCGACGAGAACCCAGAAGTACAGCTGGTGGTAGAAACGCTTGCGCTTGACGGTGTCACCCGTCTCGGTGGTGGAAGCCATGCCGCCAATGTTCCGCAGTGGCGCCCGTCACACCAACAAAGTTGCGTAGATTTGAGGTCGATCTGACATTCACATTTCGGACATAGGAGACGAGTGAGCGGAAGGATCGATCGACGGACCCTGCTCGCCGGGGTGTCGGCCGTGAGTCTCGCAGCCCTGCTGCCTGCGTGTTCCAGTCGGCCCGTTCCCTCCGTCGACAATTTGACGTTCGCGACGGGACCGGCGGGTGCGACCTACCGTGAGACGGGGACCGCGCTGGCCGAGCGCTGGAACGACGCCCTCGCCCGCCACGTCGTCGACATCGTCGAAACCGACGCGGCCGTCGACAACGCGGCACTGCTCACGGCCGGGTCCGTCGACCTGGGTTTCGTGAACGCCGACGTCGCGAAACCGTTCGTCTCGGACTTCTCCGCACTGTTCCGGGTGTTCGATTCGGTGCTGCACCTCGCGGTCATGGCCGACGGGCCGGTACGAACACTGCAGGATCTACCGGGCATGCGGGTCGCGGTCGGCCTCCCCGGATCGGGAACCCGCTTCACCGCGCTTCGACTCCTCGACTCGGCCGGGCTCGCCGTCACTCCACTGTCCTACGGCCAGGACGACGCGGCCCGGGCACTGCTCTCCGGCGAACTGGATGCAGTCTTCTCGTTGACCGCGATGCCGACACCGGCCCTCGACTCGCTGGTCAGAGACGCCTCGGCGGTGGGCCGAGCCGTCGAATTCGTCGATCTCGCCGTCGACACCGAGGCCGTACGGGCCGCCTATCCCGGAGAGTACGTCGGCGTCGTGATCTCACGGACGGTGTATCCGGACATCGCGTCGAGTCGCACCCTCGCCGTTCCCACGTTCGTGCTGGTGCGCAACGAGTTTCCACGCGACTTGGCTCGTTTCCTGACGGCGAGCACGTTCGAGAATGCCCGGGCGCTGTCGATGAACCGCCCGGAAGCAGATCAGATCAACCCGCGAACCGGGGCCGCCACCACACCCGTTCCACTGCATCCCGGTGCAGCGGACTGGTTCCGCGAACAGAAACCCTGACTCACGCTGACGCACAGGGCAATCGAACAGTCGCCACGATTCCGCCACCGGAAGCACCCCGTAACTCGAACGTTCCTCCCACATCGGCCACCACATCACTCACGATGGCAAGACCCAACCCTGTCCCGGCCACGTTCTGATGCCGTGGCGCGCGCCAGAATCTCCCCGTCGCCGCAGTCGTCTCCGATTCCGACAACCCGCGACCATCGTCCTCCACCTCGAACAACGCCCAGCGACCCTCGGATTCGGTGCGCATCCGGACCGTCACCGTCGTGCCGCCGGACAGCCGGGCGGCGTTGGACACCAGTTCGTCGAGCACCGCGACGAGGCCACCGGAGGGTTGGCGGACGGTGCGACACCCCGGAGCCGGTCCCTCGATCACCAACCGAACCCCGGCGCTCTCCGCGCACGCCTGCCACCGCGGCCGCGCGGCATCGAACACGCCGACGACCGAGCACAGGTCACCGTCACGTTCACCGTCGTCCCGCTCCGCGGAGACGGCGCCGAGCATCGCTTCGAACGTCGCACCCAGTTCCACCGTCTCGGCAACGGCATCCTCGTGGGCCTCGCGGGCGTCACCGTCGCGCAGCCAGGGCCGTAGATTCTCGACCGACAAACGCAAGCTGGCCAACGGATTTCGGAGCTGGTGGGCGGCGTCGGTGACGAACGCGCGCTGACGCTGCATCGACCGCTCGACGGTGTCGGCCATCGTGTTGAACGATTCCGACAGTTCGCGTAGCTCCTGCGGGCCTCGATCGACGTCCGCGCGGGTCGTGAAATCGCCTGCGCCGATACCGGCAGTGCTGCGCTCCAGATCGCGGACGGGCCGAAGAATCCACGATGTCAGCGGCCACAACCCGGCGAGCAACCCGGCGACGGCGACCACCAACACTCCGATACCGACAGCCCATTGGGACAGGCTCCCGGCGCGCAACGTGTCCGTCGGAGCCTCGATGACGACGACGGCGGTCACCTGGGAGTCCCGGCCGACCGGTTCGACCACCCGCACGGGAGCGGCGGTCCACGGGTAGACAGTCGGCGCCTCGGACACCCGGCCGCCCGCGAACGCACGCCTGACGGCACCGGCCAGTTCCTCGTCGTCGGGAAGCGGAACGCCGGGGTCGTACACGGTCGCCCCGTCCAGAGCGAGCACCCACACCGCTGAGTCGTACAACGCCGAGTACGACGCCAGTTCCTCTCCCAGCCCGGTCGATTCCCCGGATTCGATCGCCGCGTTCACCTCGGAGGCGAATCGCACTGCGTCACCGGTCCGGTCGATGAACACACGCTGGGTTGCGCGCTCGGACACCAGAATCGCGTACGGGATACCCACGCCGAGAACGAGAAGGGCGATCACCGGGACCATGCTGAGAACGATCCGTCTGCGCACGGCTGTCCGTCAGCTCTCGGACGCCGATTCGAGCCGATATCCGACGCCTCGGACCGTCGTGATCGACGCTGCGGCGCCGAGTTTGGTGCGAAGCGACGCCATGTGGGTGTCGAGGGTCCTGGTGTTTCCTTCGCGGGCGGACTGCCACACGTGATCCAGGATGCGGTCGCGCTCGACCACGACGTCCACGTTCTGAGCGAGGAGCACGAGCACGTCGAACTCCTTGCGGGTCAACGGAAGAACCATGCCTGCCAGCAGAACTTCGTGACGGTCGCGATCGATGCACAGCTCCCCGTGCCCGATACGACCCTGCGATTCCAGAGGTACGGACGAGAGCCTGAGCCTGCGCATCACGGCGTCGATACGCGCCATGAGCTCGGCGATCCCGAAGGGCTTGACCAGATAGTCGTCCGCGCCGGCACGAAGTCCGCGGACGCGGTCGTTCGTGGCCCCACGCGCTGTGACGGCGATGACCCCGGTGGACGGATGGTCCCGCAGCGCTCGGATCACGTCCACACCGTCTCCGTCGTCGAGACCGAGATCGACGAGAGCAATGGCGAAGTCCTGCCGGGCCATCGCTCGGCGGGCTGCCGCGACCGCGCCGACCCGTTCGACGTCGAAACCCTCGGCATGCAAGGACCGACGCAGAGCACGGGCCACGCGATCGTCGTTTTCGACGACCAATGCCCACATGTCCGAAAAGTCTACTTCGGGAGACTTCGAACTGTGGGCACTTGGTCGACGACCGGTCTACGTCAGTTGACGCCGAGCAGGTCGATCACGAACACGAGGGTCTTTCCGGACAGGCGATGACCGTGTCCGGCCGGGCCGTAGGCGAGCTCCGGCGGAATGGTGAGCTGACGGCGTCCGCCCACCTTCATCCCGGGAATGCCGTCCTGCCAGCCCTGAATCAGGTTCTGGAGCGGGAACTTGATGGACTCCCCGCGGTTCCACGAGGAGTCGAACTCCTCGCCCGAGTCGAACTCGACCCCGACGTAATGCACCTCGACGGTATCGCCGGGTGAGGCTTCGTCACCGTCTCCCTCGACCAAGTCCACCAGCACTAGATCGATGGGTGGAGGGCCTGCCTGGAACTCGATAATTGGCTTCGTCACGCACTCCACCCTACGTCGCGCTGGTCAGCCGATCGGGTCAGCCATGCGAATGACGTCGTATTCGCAGGTCAGCACGTTTCCGGTGGCGGCGTCGGACATCTCGACCTTCCACGCGTCGGCGAACTGGTCGACGCCGGGATGCATCGAGATCGTGCCCGAGATCAGGATGGTTCCGCGCTTGAACAGCCCGCGCTCACGGAGCACGTCGAGCCAGTACTTCGGAGCGAGGAGATCGGCCAGCGACCCCGTCTGAATCGGGGTCTCGCCGACCCATGCCTTCAGCGTGATGTCGTCGATGCGGTCCGCGACGTCGGACAGACGCCACGCACCGGAACCGAGCACGTCGGGTGATGCGTTCTTGCTCCACGCGACGCTGTGGACCTCGAGGTCGCGGTCGGTGTGATCACACGCGACGGTGAGCAGCACGTCGTCGTCGGTATCGCCGAGAACGACGAGCGCCCACTCGGCTTCACCGGAGGTGCGCCCGTGCTGCACGTGCACGGCGTTCGTCTGCTGAGCCAGGTACGGCGAGATGGGGTACATCGCGGGCGTGACGGTCGGTGCCGGAACACCGAGTTCGGCCAGCTCGGCGATGTGATGAGCAACTTCTTCCTGGTTGCGGCCCGCGTAGCCGGCGTTGAGCAGATTCAGCGGTTCGACGGTCTCGGTGGTTCCGTCCGGAAGCGTGAACGTCAGCATCGTGAATGCCTCTCTCGTTAATTGATTGTTTCGAATACGCCGAAAAGCTTGCGCATACGTCTTGTATACAGCAAGTATGGAATCAGTACAACGGATACAGTGATCCAAGGCACAGACGAAGGAGTTGCCATGACTGCGCAGACAGTCGAAAAGAAAGGCCTGGTCAAGGCATTTGCGGCCAGCCTGACGGGCACCGCATTGGAGTGGTACGACTTTGCCGTCTACTCCGCGGCGGCCGCCCTGATCTTCCCGATCGTCTTCTTTCCCGACAGCGATCCACTGACCGGCACCCTGCTGGCCTTCTCGACCTACGCGGTCGGATACGTGGCACGCCCCGTCGGCGGATTCGTCTTCGGACGCCTCGGCGACGTCATCGGCCGCAAGCAGTTGTTGGTCATCACGCTGCTGCTGATCGGCGTCACCACATTCCTCATCGGTTTGATCCCGGGTTACGACACCATCGGCATCGTCGCCCCGATCCTCCTGGTCACGATGCGCTTCGCCCAGGGCGTGGCCGTCGGCGGCGAATGGGGCGGCGCGGTACTTCTGTCGAGCGAATACGGCAACCCCCGTCAGCGCGGCTTCTGGTCGTCGGCCGCACAGATCGGTCCCCCAGCCGGAAACCTCCTCGCCAACGGTGCTCTCGCCGCACTCACCCTCGCCCTGACCGAGGAGCAGTTCGAATCCTGGGGCTGGCGCGTCGCGTTCCTGCTCTCCGCAGTACTCGTCGGCTTCGGACTGTGGATTCGCCTGAAGCTGGAGGACACTCCGGTGTTCAAGGCACTCCAGGAAAGCGGAGATCGCTCCGAAGCGCCGATCAGCGAGGTCTTCAAGTTTCAGCGTCGCCCTCTTATCGCCGCGATTCTGTCCCGCATCGCCCCCGACGTCATCTACGCACTGTTCACCGTCTTCTCCATCACGTACGGCACACAGAAGCTCGGCTTCGAACGCAGCGAAGTTCTGATCGCCATTCTCATCGGCTCTGCATTCCAGCTCGGCCTGATCCCGCTCGCCGGCGCCCTGTCCGACCGCATCAACCGCCGCCTCGTCTACGGCGTCGCCGCCGTCGGTGGAGTCGCCTGGAGCGCAGTGTTCTTCCTGATCATCGGCGGAAGCTCGCTGCCGCTGCTGATCCTCGGCGTCGTCGTCGGACTGGCGTTCCACTCGTTCATGTACGGACCGCAGGCAGCCTTCGTCACCGAGCAGTTCACCGTGCGCCTGCGATCGACCGGCAGCTCGCTCGCCTACACCCTCGCAGGAGTCGTCGGTGGAGCCATGGCACCGCTGATCTTCGTCTTCCTGCTGGACAAGACCGACACCTGGACGCTGATCGTCGCCTACGTCGCCGTCGTCGGCGCCCTGACCGTCCTCGGCCTCGCGCTCGGACGCAACCCCGACCGGGCCGAGGAAGAGGAGTACGAGGTCATTCGCGCGACTACGCCCTCAACAGGATCTGCAGTGTGACTTCCAGATGATCGTCGATCGCCCGATGCACGAGGTCCTCGTCGCCGCTCTCGAGAGCGACGACGATGGCCTCGTGCTCGGTGCACACGTTGCGCTGGCGATCGGACGCCGCGAACAACGCGGTCAATCCGACGCGCAGCTGACGGGCCCGCAGGCCTGCGTACGTCCGCGACAGCAGTTCACTGCCGGCGGAATCGATCAGAATTTGATGGAACCTGCCGTCGAGGTCGATGAATTCCTTTGCAGCATCATCGGTTCGAACCTCGGCGAGCACCTCCTGAGCACCGAGGGCGTCGCGCATCAGGGCCACCGGCGGGGTGCCGGTTCCGACGGCCACCGAGCCCGCGTGACGCTCCAGCACGCCTCGCAACTCCATCAACTCACCGATCTGGCGGCCGGACATCGCGGGAACGTGAGCACCCCGCTTGGGTACCATCTCGACAAGACCCTCCGCCTGCAACATCAACAGGGCTTCACGAACCGGCGTGCGAGACACCCCGATTCGAGTCGCCAGGTCCTGCTCGTTCAGAAATGTTCCGGTGGCCGCAGGTGACGTGAGCACTTGGTCACGAACGAACGAGTACGCCTTGTCCCTACCCGACACCGATTGCATACGATATGTATACCTCTCGACGCGCTACGAAACCATGCACAGCGCCCACGAAACAGGAGATCAGCAGATGAGCACCAGCCTCCGAATCAGCCTTGCCCAGGTCACCAGTGGAACTGAACCATCGGACAATCTGCGAATCATCGACACCCACGCCCGCGCAGCCAAAGAAGCCGGATCCTCCGTCGTCGTCTTCCCGGAAGCGATGATGCGGTGCTTCGGCGGACCGATTCGCGGCGTCGCAGAACCCCTCGACGGCCCGTGGGCCGACGGCGTCCGTGCGATCGCGTCCAGCGTCGGAATCACGATCGTCGCGGGAATGTTCACCCCCGCCGACGACGACCGTGTCGCCAACACCCTCCTGGTCACCGGCGACGGCGTCGACGCGAGCTACGACAAGATCCACCTCTTCGACGCCTTCGGTTTCGCCGAATCCGACACGGTCGCACCGGGTTCCGAACCGCTCGTCCTCGACATCGACGGTGTACGCATCGGCTTCGCGACGTGCTACGACATACGCTTCCCCGCGTTGTTCCAGAAGCTCGGCGACCTCGGCGCTCAACTGGTCGTCGTCGCCGCGTCGTGGGGCTCCGGTCCGGGCAAGGCCGAACAGTGGTCGCTGCTCGCCCGAGCCCGCGCCCTCGACTCCACGGCGTTCATCGCCGCCTGCGACCAAGCACAACCCGAGCAGTCGAACGGAACCGCGCCCCTGGGCGTCGGCCACTCCATCGTCAGCTCCCCCACCGGCGAGGTACTGGGTCAACTCGACACGACTCCCGGCATGCTGACCGTGGACATCGACACCACACAGGTCGAGTCGGTGCGCCAGAACCTACCGGTCCTGAAGAACCGCCGACAGTTCTGACGGGTCACCCGAACTCCCAGCCCGCTGCCACGGATTCACGGCAGCGGGCTTCGTCGTCGCCGGCGGCGACGTACACCGCCGTGAGCATCGACGCCCCGTAGGCCAACGCAGCCTCGTCGAGCGGCCCGGTCACGACGAGCGAGACCAGCCCATGCCCGACGATCCAAGCCTGAAGCGCGAGATCCACCGAATCCACATCCGCCCGGAATCGTCCGGCATCCTTTGCACGGTCGATCCCCAGCACCAGATGCTGCAGAACCGCATCAGCGCCGCCCGGATCCTCCAGATCGACCGTCGCGTCGAACATCACTCGATACAGATCCGGATTCTCCAACGCGTTACGTGTGTACACCGATCCGAGCGACGCCAGGTCACGGACCGGATCCGCCGTGACCTCCGCGGCCTCCGACATGGCGGCCAACCTCTTGAAACCTTCCTGCCGCACGGCCATCCACAGACCGTCGAGGCCGTCGAAGTAGGTGTACACGGCCATGGTCGAGACCTCGGTGTCCTTGACGAGCGCACGCAGCGTCACGGGCTGCCTGTCCCCCAACATTCGCGCGGCTCGTTCGATGAGCATCGACCTGATCCGAGGATCTTTGGTTCTGACCATTCCCCAACAATATATAACAGTGTTATATTTTCGGAACCCCGACGAAGGAGCCAGATATGACCATCACCCTGCACAACCCCGACGGTCTGCCCAAACCCGATGTCTACCGCCAACTCTCGGTCGCCGAAGGATCGAAGCTCGTGTTCCTTTCCGGCCAGGTCGCCCGCGACGCCGACGGCAACCGCGTCGGGGAGAACGACTTCGCGGCGCAGGTCGAACAGGCCTACCTCAACGTCGCCACCGCGCTGAACGCCGTCGGCGGGACGTTCGACGATGTCGCGAAGCTGACGGTCTACGTCGTCGACTGGACGGCCGAGAAGATGCCGTTGCTCGGAGAAGGCGTCGGGCGGGCCGCAGCGAAGCTCGGCATCGACCCCGTCAAACCCATCACGCTCATCGGAGTCGTCGCGCTCGGCGAACCGGACATCATGGTCGAGGTCGAGGCCACGGCCGTGCTCGACTGACACGTGCACCCCGAAACGACGAAAGCCGCCTGGACCCCGTGACAGGTTCAGGCGGCTCTTCGCTCGGTGACGACTAGCGCGAGGACACGTCCTTGTAGTCGCGCTCGGTGTAACCGGTGTAGATCTGACGCGGCCGACCGATCTTCGTGGTCGGATCCTCGTGCATCTCACGCCAGTGCGCGATCCAGCCCGGGAGACGTCCCATGGCGAACAGCACCGTGAACATGTGCGGCGGGAAGCCCATCGCTCGGTAGATCAGCCCGGTGTAGAAGTCCACGTTCGGGTACAGCTTGCGCTCGACGAAGTAGTCGTCGGTGAGCGCCGTCTCCTCGAGCTTGAGCGCAATGTCGAGGAGCTCGTCACCGTTGCCCAGCTTGCCGAGGATGTTGTGCGCGGTCTCCTTGACCAGCGTGGCGCGCGGATCGAAGTTCTTGTAGACGCGGTGCCCGAAGCCCATGAGCTTCACGCCGTCTTCCTTGTTCTTCACCCGACGCAGGAAGTCGGTGGCGTCGCCGCCCTCCGCCTTGATCTTGTCCAGCATCTCGAGGACGGCCTGGTTGGCGCCGCCGTGCAGCGGTCCCCACAGAGCATTGATGCCACCCGAGATGGACGTGAAGAGGTTCGCGTCCGAGGATCCGACCAGACGAACCGTCGACGTCGAGCAGTTCTGCTCGTGGTCCGCGTGCAGAATCAGGAGCATGTCCAGAGCCTTCACGATCTCCGGGTCCACCTCGTAGGGCTCCGCCGGGAATCCGAACGTCATGGTCAGGAAGTTCTCGACCAGGCTCTTCGAGTTGTCCGGGTACAGGAACGGCTGACCGACGGACTTCTTGTACGCATAAGCCGCGATGGTCGGCAGCTTCGCGAGC
Organism: Rhodococcus sp. RS1C4; assembly: GCF_002258225.1. Lineage (NCBI taxonomy): Bacteria > Bacillati > Actinomycetota > Actinomycetes > Mycobacteriales > Nocardiaceae > Rhodococcus > Rhodococcus sp. RS1C4. Next base: position 182,297 of record NZ_NOXZ01000007.1, read on the forward strand.
AAGCGGATGGTCGAGAGTTCGACCTGCTCGGGGTTGTTCGGATCCAACGAATCCTGGTAGTACGCGGACAACGCGTTGACCGCACTGGACAGCACCGGCATCGGGTGAGCGTTGCGCGGGAAACCGTCGAAGAATCGCTTGAGGTCCTCGTGCAGCAGTGTGTGCCTGCGGATCTTGTCGGTGAACTTCTCGAGCTGGTCCTCCGTGGGGAGCTCACCGTAGATCAGCAGGTAACTGACCTCGATGAAGCTCGACTTGCCGGCCAGCTGTTCGATCGGGTAACCGCGGTAGCGCAGGATCCCTGCAGCACCGTCGATGTAGGTGATCGCAGACTTCGTCGACGCGGTGTTGACGAATCCGCCGTCGAGCGTCGTGTAGCCGGTCTCGGCCAGCAACTTACCCAGCTCGATGCCGTCATTGCCTTCGGTTGCCTTGGCAATGGACATGCTGTGTTCGCCACCGGGGTAAACGAGGGTGGCTTTTGCGTCATTCTCAGCGGGCACGAATGGTCCCTCTCGAACTCATGTAACGGACACGTACTTAAATCGGACACTTACTGCAGTCGATAGAGAAACTAGTCTCTCGGCGCCTCGGACGCCCACGGAGGGTCGGCACCCGGGCGAGAAACCGTGATGGCGGCTGCTCGCGCGGCGAACCTCAGTGCTGCCTTCCAGTCTCCCGCGCCCATGTCATTCAGGTCACGCGTTGTGACAATGGTCTCGTTTGTCAAATACGCGAGTAAAGCTCCGTGCACGGTGTCACCTGCACCGATGGTGTCGACGACGTCGACGGGCACCCCGGGAACCGAGAATTCGCCCGCCGAAGTGAACACCGAGATACCGTCGCCTCCGCGCGTCATCACGATGGCTGCGACGCCTGCCGCGAGCCAGTCGTCGACCGTCGTCCCCTCGGGTCCGAGTCCCAACCAGTGCGCGTCGTCCTCGCTGACCTTCAAGATGTCCACCGACGGCAACCACGACTTGAATCGGGTACGAAAACCGTCGGCCGTGATGTCTCCACTGGTGCTGTCGATGGCAGCCGGACGGATGTTGGGGTCCAGCATCGTCAGCTTCCCCGCCGCGTGCGCACGGTGCAGCAGGGCTGCGTACATCGACGCGCCCGGCTCGTACAGAAGCGACAGCGTGCCGAAGGACAGAGTCGTGATCTCGTCCGGCAACTCGCCCGGGTCACCGACGAGCCGATCGGCCGTACCGTCTGCGTAGAACGAGTACTGAGCGCTACCGTCGTCCGCCAGGGTGGTCATCGCCAACGTGGTCGGCTCGGCGCCGCGCTGCACCCACGTGGTGTCGACGCCTGCATCACGCAGGCTGCCGAGGATCTGCTCCCCGAACGCGTCCGTGGACACCCTCGACAGGAACGACACGTTCGTGCCCAGACGACCGAGCGACACCGCGACGTTGAACGGGCCACCCCCGAGCTTCGGAGAGAGCAACGGGCCTTCGTGCACCGGGACCAGATCGACGAGAGACTCGCCGCACACCAGAATCGTCATCGCGTCAGAAACTCCATTCCCCATGAGCCGGTCCAGGTTTGCCCCGGCGTCAACACGATCACGTCGACGCCGGAATTGAACGCGTCGGGCGGGCACGTCATCGGTTCCACGGCCACCGCGCGCCCACGGTCCGGGTACGCCTGATCATGTCCGGGGTCGGCGGTGAACACCTGCACCCAATCGAACTCGCGGTCCGTCCACAGTCCGGTACCCGTGCCGTCCGGCCCGCGGAGAACGTGCCAGGCCTTGCCGTCGGCGTCGGGTACTTCGGCGCTGAATGGAGTGTCCAGCCAGACGTCCTTCATGAGACGCGGCGCCGTGAAATCGAACTCCGAACCCGCGGTCGGAACCGACGGACCGTTGGGCAGGTTGCGAACAGGGTCGAGTTGCAGCCGAGTGCCGGCGGAGAACTCCAACGTGCAGTCGTCGAGCGGAACATCGCCGACGCGCACGAACGTGTGAAAACCCATGCCGTAGGGAGCGTCGGACTCACCGGTGTTGGTCGCCGACGCGGTCACGACGAGCCCGCTGTTCGACAGTTCGTGCACGACCGTCACCTCCACGCTGTACGGCCAACCCGGGTGCTGCCCGATGTCCACCGACTGCTCGACGCGAGACTCCGATCTGTCCACGAGAGTCCAGTCGACCCTGCGCACGAAACCGTGGCTTGCATTGTTGCGAGACGGTTCGGTGATCTCCAACTGGTGGTCGCTACCACCGAAAGTGAATGCACCGTCGGCGACACGGTTGGGCCACGGAGCGAGCACCAATCCCGCCGAGAGCGGTGGTGTGGTGCCCACTTCCCACGTCTCGGTCAGCGGCGATCCGTCGAACTCGAGCAGCCTCAGACCGGCGCCTGCCGCGGCGATCTCCGCCCGGTACTTCCCGCTCGAGATCGAATATGCGTCAGCCATGGTTGCCATTGTCCACTACCTGACAGGCTTATTCGGTCATTCCGCGGGCTACGCTCCCGACCCGGTACCGGATGAATGCCGGAAGAGCCAGCGCGGCAAGCGATACACCGATCACGACGAGCACTCCGCCGCCCGCTGCCGCCGCCGCGGTACCCACCGACGCCGCCGCAGCGCCGTGCAGGACGTCACCGATCCTGGGGCCACCGGCAACCACGACGATGAACACTCCCTGCAGCCGACCTCTCATCTCGTCCGTCGCGACCGTCTGCAACATCGTCGACCGGAATGCAGCCGAGATCATGTCGGCGCCGCCGCCCAGAGCGAGGAACGCAAGCGCGAACCACAACGCCACCGCCGTCGCACCGTCGGACGCCAGGCCGACCGCGACACCGAACCCGATCATCGCCGCACCCCACACCATGATCGCGACGATCACAGCCATGCCTTGCCGTTTCACACGCGGAAGCCATCCCGAGAACACACCGCCCACCACCGCGCCCGCCGACATCGCCGCGAACAGCATGCCGAGAACCGGCCCACCCGACGCCGGATCACCGAAACTTTCGTGCGCGATCTGCGGAAAAAGGGCACGGGGCATACCGAACACCATCGCGATGATGTCGACCACGAACGACGCGAGCAGCACCTTCTGCGTCGCCAGGTAGGCGAAACCGTCGAACACCGAACGCAGACCGGCACGCTGACCCGCCGACGCCGGAGGGATCGCGGGGAGCTTGATCACCGCCCACAGCGTCGCGAACAGGAACACCGTGTCGATCAGATACAGCGTCTCCAAGCCGATGTAGTAGATCAGGATTCCGGCGCTCAACGGTCCTGCGATGGCGCCGAAATTCATCACCGTCATGTTCAGCGAATTCGCGGCCGGGAGCTGTCCGGGTGGCAGGATGCGCGGCAACAGTGCACTACGCGTCGGTTGGTTGACCGCGAAGAACGCCTGTTGGACGGCCAGCAGAACCAGAACCACCCATACGTTGTTCAGATCGAGGAACGCCTGCAGCCAGAACAGCGCGGACGTACCGATCAGACCGAACGTGGTGCACATCAACAACGTTCGACGATCCATCACGTCGGCGAGCGCACCGCCCCACAGCCCGAACACGATCAGCGGAACCAACGCGAACACGCCCGTCAACCCGACGTACGCCGAGCTGAGCGTGATCTGGAATACCTGTTGCGGCACAGCGACGATCGACAACTGCGCACCGATGACGGTGATGATGTTGGCGAGCCACAAGCGCCGATAGGCAGGAGTCTTCAGCGGAGTGGTGTCGGCCAGGACACCGCGAAGAGCATTCACGGCTGCAGGCGCTCCACCAGCCGAGTCGACGTCGTCAACCGAATTCTGTTGTGCAACCGATTGGTTCGGCCCTGCCAGAACTCCACGGTCTCCGGGCTCAGCCGGAACCCACCCCAACCGGGCGGAACCGGCACATCCACACCGTCGAACCTGCGAGCAACCTCAGCCAGAGCAGCCTCGAGCGCCTCACGGGAATCGATCGGCTGCGACTGCTGCGACGCCCACGCCCCCAGCTGCGACCCGCGAGGCCGCGACGCGAAATACGCCGCAGTGTCCTCCGCGGACACCTTTCGGACGGACCCTCGGAAGGTGAGCTGACGCTCGATACCGATCCACGGGAACGTCACCGACGCATACGGGGTGTGAGCGAGGTGGGTCGCCTTGTCGGATCCGTAGTTCGTGTAGAACACCACACCGTCGGCGTCCAGACCCTTGCACAACACCGTCCTGGTCGACGGCCGTCCGTCGGCATCGACGGTCGCGAGAACCATCGCGTTGGGCTCGGCGATCTTCGCCTCGACAGCGTCGGCGAGCCACTGCTGCGCCACCGGTAGCCAACCGCCGAGCAGCCGCTCCGCATCCACGTCGGCGTCCTGCTTGTAGTCGACCCGCATATCGGCCAGAGGGGAGGTGTCGCTCGGTTGCCTGTCTCGGTGCACGAACCGCCACGTTACTCCCGGGTACGAAGCGCTACAGTTCTGACCAGGCAAGCTCGAACGCGAGTCGCGAGGCTACAAGGAGAGTCCTACGGTCATGGCTGTACAACAGGTTCCCGAAGATTTCGTCAGTGGTCTCGAAGGCGTCGTCGCGTTCACCACCGACATCGCCGAGCCGGACAAGGACGGCGGCGCGCTGCGCTACCGCGGCGTCGACATCGAAGACCTCGTCGCCAAACACGTCACCTTCGGCAACGTCTGGGCACTGCTCGTCGACGGCCGCTTCGGACCAGGACTCCCACCGGCCGAGCCGTTCCCGCTCCCCATCCACACCGGCGACGTCCGCGTAGACGTCCAAGCAGGCCTGGCGATGCTCGCCCCCATCTGGGGCTATCAACCCCTGCTCGACATCGACGACGCCACCGCCCGCGACCAACTCGCCCGCGCCTCGGTCATGGCACTGTCCTACGTCGCACAGTCCGCACGCGGCATCTACCAGCCGGCCGTGCCGCAGAAGAAGATAGACCAGTGCGAAACCGTCACCGCACGCTTCATGACCCGCTGGAAAGGCGACCCCGACCCCGCGCACACCGAAGCCATCGACGCCTACTGGGTCTCGGCCGCCGAACACGGCCTCAACGCCTCCACCTTCACCGCCCGCGTCATCGCCTCCACCGGCGCCGACGTTGCCGCCGCACTCTCCGGAGCCATCGGCGCCATGTCCGGCCCACTGCATGGCGGCGCACCCGCCCGCGTTCTCCCGATGATCGAGGAAGTCGAGAAGAACGACGACGCCCGCGCCCTCGTCAAAGGCATCCTCGACCGCAAGGAAAAGCTCATGGGCTTCGGGCACCGCGTCTACCGCGCCGAAGACCCTCGCGCCCGCGTGCTGCGCGCAACCGCCAAGCGCCTGAACGCCCCGCGCTACGAAGTCGCCGCGGCACTGGAACAAGCAGCTCTGGCCGAACTCCGCGAACGCCGCCCCGACCGTCCCATCGAAACCAACGTCGAATTCTGGGCCGCGGTCATCCTCGACTTCGCCGAAGTACCCGCGCAGATGATGCCCGCCATGTTCACCTGCGGCCGCACCGCCGGATGGTGCGCCCACATCCTCGAACAGAAACGCCTCGGCAAACTCGTCCGCCCCGCCGCCATCTACACCGGCCCCGCACCACGCACTCCCGAATCCGTCGACGGCTGGGGACAGATCGTCTGACACCGGCGCAGCGTCCGGCGGTCGGTCGACGCGCGGGTTTCAGTGGGAGCGCGTACTGCAACACGCGCAGTCGCTGCAACCCGCGCAGGCGCGCCCAGGTGACCGAACGGCACATTCGGTCTCCACCGGACCGTGAACGCGCAGGTTCCAGCCCCATGCGCAGGTTGCAACCCTCGCGTCCAGGGCACGTGCGCGTGGAGACCGGCGACCTGTGATCGACCCTCTTGGACTAGCCTGTACGTGCCAGTTCCCTCGATGCTTAGGATGCGCTGCTCAATGGCCGAATTGCCGATCATTCCCGCTGATCTTCTGCCCGCCGACGGACGTTTCGGCTGCGGACCGTCCAAGGTTCGCCCCGAGCAGCTGCAGTCTCTGGTGGATGTCGGTGCGTCCGTGTTCGGTACGAGCCACCGTCAGAAGCCCGTCAAGGACGTCGTTGCACGGGTGCGTGGTGGCCTGAAGGATCTCTTCAGCCTTCCCGAGGGGTACGAGGTGGTGCTCGGTAACGGTGGAACCACCGCATTCTGGGACGCCGCGGCTTTCGGTCTGATCCGCGAGAAGTCGCTGCACCTGACCAACGGTGAGTTCAGCTCCAAGTTCGCCTCGGTCGCAAAGAACAACCCGTTCATCGGCGACCCGATCGTCGTGAAGGCAGAGCCCGGTAGCGCTCCGGAGCCGACGTCTGATCCGTCCGTCGACGTGATCGGCTGGGCGCACAACGAGACGTCGACGGGTGTGGCCATTCCGGTCAGCCGCCCGGCCGGCTCCGAGAACGCGCTCATCGCCATCGACGCGACGAGTGGCGCGGGAGGCCTCCCGGTGAACGTCGCCGACTCCGACGTCTACTACTTCGCCCCGCAGAAGAACTTCGCCGCCGACGGTGGCCTGTGGGTCGGCCTGTTCAGCCCCGCAGCGCTCGAGCGCGTCAGCGAGATCCAGGCGTCGGGCCGCTGGGTTCCCGACTTCCTGTCGCTGCCGATCGCGATCGACAACAGCAGCAAGGACCAGACGTACAACACCCCGGCGGTGGCCACGCTGTTGCTGTTCGCCAACCAGATCGAGTGGTTGAACGCCAAGGGCGGCCTGGACTGGGCGACCAAGCGCACCGCGGACTCGAGCTCGCGTCTGTACGACTGGGCCGAGAAGAGCGAGTTCGCCACCCCGTTCGTGACGGATCCCGCGCACCGCAGCCAGGTCGTCGGCACCATCGACTTCGACGAGAAGGTCGACGCCGCCCAGGTCGCGAAGGTCCTGCGCGCCAACGGTGTCGTGGACACCGAGCCGTACCGCAAGCTCGGACGCAACCAGTTGCGCGTCGGTATGTTCCCGGCGATCGAGCCGGACGACGTCACCGCATTGACGAAGAGCATCGACTGGGTCGTGTCGGCTCTCGGCTGACCAGCACCTGGTTGGCAGCAAGCTCACAGCACGGGCGTTCCCTTCGAGGGCTAAACTAGTTGGCATCTGCAACTATCTCGAAGGGAGCGCCCTGTGCGTTGGCCGGCGATCCTTCTGCGACTGAAAGTCACGATCGCCTACTCGGTCCTCGCCGCGACTGCCGCGATACTCGTCGGACACCTCGGCCCCCACGCACAATGGCACGTACTTCTTCGCGCCAGCACCAACCTGCACAATCTCGGCGACGGTCACGTCGGCACGCTCGTCGCAAGCGCATTCCTGACCGACGGTGAACCGAACTGGGTGTGGCTCGGCGCCGTTGCCCTTCTCTTCGCGGTCGCCGAGTGGATCTCGGGGTCGATGCGCTTCCTGCTGGCTTTCGCCGCCGGTCACGTCGGCGCGACGGTGCTCGTCGCCGCCGGACTCTTCGTCGGAATCCACGCCGACTGGCTGGAGGATTCACTCGCCGTAGCCGTCGACGTCGGCGTCAGCTATGCCGCCGCGGCCGTTGCAGGATCGCTGATCCGCTACCTACGCGGACCGTGGCGCGTGCTGTGGGCGGGCGGCTGGCTGGCTCTGGTCGGAGCCTCGGCGATCGCCGATCCGTCGTTCACCGCATTCGGCCACGCCACGGCTCTCTGCATCGGACTGACGTTGGGCGGATACTTCCTGCACCACGACGCAAAAGCTTTCCGCGACAAGTACATTGCCGACGCGGCAACGGAATCCGTGCACCCGACTAGCGCAATGACTAGTCTTTGACAAGAACGCGGCGGGTGCGTGTCGCAGACACGCTCGACGTCACGAGTGGATTACTGTCGACGAGGACGATATCGCGAGTCGGCGCGATGAGGAGGTCAAGGTGCGGGATCTACGCGTGGTCGGTCTCGAACCCGATGGGCAGTACGTGATCTGCGCAGATCCCAAAACCGGCGACAAATTCCGGCTTCCGGCCGACGACAAACTCCGCGCGGCCTCTCGCGGCGACATCGCTCGACTAGGACAGATTGAGATCGAAATGGACAGTTTGCTACGCCCCAAGGAGATCCAGGCCCGAATTCGAGCGGGTGCCACCGTCGAACAGGTGGCAAGCGACTCCGGAATGGCACTGAGCCGTGTCGAGGTCTTCGCCCATCCCGTTCTGCTCGAACGCTCGCAGGCCGCGACGATGGCACAATCCGGTCACCCACTCCGTCACGACGGCCCCGCGGTCCAGACCCTCGCGGAGGTCGTCGCACTGGCCTTCCGCGCACGCGGCCACCACCTCGACGAGGCCACGTGGGATGCGTGGCGGGACGAGGACAACAAGTGGGTCGCGCAGCTGAAATGGCAGGCCGGTCGCACCACCAACAAAGCGCACTGGCAGTTCCTGCCCGACGGCCACGGCGGCACCATCACCGCTCTGGACGACGCAGCGGCCGAGCTGGTCGATCCGGACTTCGGGCGTCAGCTCCGCGGTCTCGCGCCGGTCCGAGCCCTCGAAGTTGCCCCGCAGGAAGAGTCGCAGCAGACGTTCGACGAGTACTACGGCACCACCGCGGACAGTGAACTCGACGAAGCCGTCGACGACGAACCGGCGGACGTCGTTGTGAACGAGCCCAAACATGATGCACTTCCGGCACCTAAAAAGGACAAGAGGGGCAAACCTGCCATGCCGTCGTGGGAAGATGTTTTGCTGGGTGTCCGCAGCAGCGGGCACAGCTGACATGAACCGCTGACAGTCGAGAAGGGTGCCGGGAGTGGGGGTCAAAGTATCGACCATCTGGTACACCGACGCACCTGACCCGGCGTCCTTGTTACGCGAGACGTCGGCGTCCGATCACGCTGCGGCCGCGGCCCTCGTCGGCCGGTTGATCCCCGACCTCACCGCGCTGCCGACAGCACCGACCCCTTTGCCGCAGTCCGCCGGAGTCGGACCCGACGCGATCGTCGTCGGTTGTTACCCGGGCACCACCGTCGTGTGCTCGCCGAACCTCTCGATCGCCAAACCGTCGTTGATCCCGGAGTCCTGGGTACGGCCTCTCGCCTCGGAGCACACGTACTTCGTTGCAACCGACCCGGAGAACGCATGGGGTGCGTTCGCCTACTGGGAACGCGGAACCCTTCGCCGCTCGTTCAGCGCGACCCCGATCTACATCTACGAGGACCTCGGCCTGCCGCTGGTGTGGGAGCGACCGTTCTGGGCAGGCGAACGCCCGTTGATCTATCCGCCCGGGGTGCTACCGGACCCACAATCGCTTCCGTTCCATCCGCAGGAATTCGCGGAAGCAGCGAACGCAGAATGGCTCGGGTTCCGCTACACGGGAGCGCCGCGCGGCGACGAGTTCGATCCGATGTCCGTTCCCGCGTCCGGTTTTGCGCTCTACACACCCGGCGAGGAACCGGCCGCCGAAGCTCCCGCACCGGTGTCCGCGCCGACCGATCGCAAGTTCATGCGTTGGCTGCGACGGAAATCCCCAGAGCCACAAAGCTGAGCACCCCGCCGACGCACACGCCGTACACCGGCCATCGCCACACCCGCGTCGACCGCCACCGCAGTACGGTCGGAGCCGCACCGCCGACGACGATCAGGTTGATCCCGATCGCGAGGAACACGTTGATGTGGGCGAGTTCTCGTCCGAACGCCGTCAGGGCAGCGCCGACGAGTACGGCCACGAACACTGCCACCGGGATGCCGGTGAACAACACGTCACGGTCGCGTGCCACGGCCCTGTCGGTCACGACGGCTGCAGCCGAACACGTTCGTAGAACGCCATCGCGGCAGCCGTGGCGACGTTGAGCGAATCGGTACCGGGCGCCATCGGGATCCGGGCCCTGACGTCGGTGGCGCGCATCGCGTGTTCGGTCAGTCCCGGCCCTTCGGCGCCCAACAGCAGGGCCACCTTCTCCCCGGTCATCGCCTCCGCCAGAGGAATCGCCGACGGGTTGGGCGTCAGCGAGATGGTCTGAAAACCTCGGTCCCGGAGTATCTTCAGACCGCGGGGCCACTCCGGTACGCGGGCGAACGGCACTCGAAGAACGTGCCCCATCGACACTCGCACCGCGCGACGGTAGAGCGGGTCCGCACACGCGGCACCGAACAGCACGGCATCGGCACCGAGTCCGGCCGCGTTGCGAAACATCGACCCCAGGTTCTCGTGATCGTTGACGCCCTCCAACACGACGACAGTTCTGGCGCCGTCGAGTACGTCCGCGAGCTCCAGTTCCGGCGGGCGGTGCGCGGCGGCGAGAACGCCACGGTTCAGGTGGAAACCGACGGCCTCGGCCATCACGTCCGCGGTCGCCCGATAGAACGGCACGTCGACGCCGTCGAGTCGGTCGCCCAGCTCTTTCAGGCGGCGGTCGACACCGAGAAGGCTGATGGGCGCGAACCTCGAGGTGAGCAGACGCTCGGCCACGAGCACACCTTCCGCGATCACCAGGCCTTTGCCGTCGGGCAGATCGGGTCGACGGTCGGACGAGTTGAGATCGCGAAAGTCGTCGAGCCGCGGGTCCGCGGAGTTTTCGATGTCGATTACGTGTACCACGTGTCCATCTTCCCACCCGTATGAAAAGCGTCCCCGTCTATGCCAAGCTGAGGAGCGATGACTACCGACGACACGATCACGATCCGTACCGCCACCGACGACGACTGGGATGCCGTCGCGCTGCTCGACGCGCACGCGTTCGGAGAGCACCAGAATTCCGAGGACCTGGCGGAGACACAGATACTGACCAGCTCCGAACACGTCGTCATGGCGTGGGACGGGGATGCGCCCGTCGGAGTCGCGATGCACTTCCCGATGTCGGTGACGGTCCCCGGCGGCACGCAGGTGGAGGCGTCGGGTGTGTCGTGGGTATCGGTCGCGCCGACGCACCGCAGGCGCGGAATCCTGCGACGCATGTTCACCCGGCAACACGAGAAACTCGAGAAGGCTGGTGCGCCGCTGTCGCTTCTCACCGCGAGCGAAGCCACCATCTACGGCCGGTTCGGTTACGGACCTGCCACCGAGGAACATTCTGTGGTGCTCGATCGCCGGTTCGCGCAGTTCCACAAGGACGTCCCTCCCGTCACCGGGGTTCGCCTGATCGAGTCGGCCGAGGCATCGACCCTTCTCCCGGACATCTATCACCGGTGGCAGCGTAGGACGGCCGGGGCCCAGCCCAAACCGCCCATTCGCTGGGAGCGCTTCTTCGCGGACCGCGAGAACCGGAGGCACGGACTCACCGAACTGTTCTTCATCGCGCACGCCGACGGTTACGTCGCCTACCGGCGCAGCCCCACCGAGTCCAAGATCGTCGTCCAGGAATTCATCGCCGTCACGGACCGGGCGTACGCGGAGCTGTGGCAGGTACTCGCCGGGGTCGACCTCGTCGACACCATCGAAGTGAACCAGGCTCCCGACGAAGCGTTGCCGTTCCTGCTCACCAGCAATCGTCTACCGAAGATCACCGCCCACCACGACGCACTGTGGTGCCGGATCATGGACGTCGAGGCAGCGTTGGAGGCCCGCACCTACGGAGTCGACGCGCAGTTCGTCCTCGAGATCGAAGATCCGTTCCTGAACGCGGGCGGCACCTTCGACGTGACCATCTCCGAGGGACGTGCGTCGGTGACGCGTACCGAAGCAGCACCGGACGCGACGATGAAGCTCGACGTGCTCTCGGCGATGTATTTCGGCACTCACAGCGCCACCAGGTTCGCGGCGGCGTCGAGGCTGTGGGCACGTGACCCGGAAGCGCTGCACACCGTGGACCTCGCCTTCTCCACCGACCGCGCCTCGGTCATGGGCTGGGCCTTCTAGAAATCTACGGCCGGCCGACCACGCCGTTGGTGAAGGCGTAGTGCACGGCCTGCGCCCGGTCCCGCAGCCCGGCCTTGGCGAACAGGTTGTTGATGTGTGTCTTGACGGTCGCTTCGCTGACGAACAACGCCGACGCGATCTCGCGGTTGGTGAGCCCTTCCGCGATGTGACGGAGCACTTCGGTTTCGCGCGGGGTCAGCTCCACCGGAGGAGCCGTCGGCGCCGCAGGTCGGGCGACGGCCAACAGGCGCGCCTGCACCGCACGGTCGAGAACCGACTGACCTGCCACCGCAGCGCGGAGCGCCGCAGCGATTTCGTGTCGTCCGGCATCCTTGGTCAGATATCCGACGGCCCCTGCGCCGAGCGCGCCGAGGATGGAGTCGTCGTCCGCGAAGGTCGTCAGCACCACGACGGGCAGGTCCGGGTGTCGTCGATGCAGCTGCGCGGTCGCCTCCACCCCACCGATCCCCGGCATGCGAAGGTCCATCAGGACGACGTCGGGATCGACGCGGTCCACCTCCGCGATCGCCCCCTCGCCGTCGGACGCTGTCGCGACGACGGAAATGTCCTCGACGAGATCGAGCATCGTCGCCAGGGCTTCTCGCACCGACGTCTGGTCGTCGGCGATCACCACGCGCACGCTCATGCGTCGAGTGTGACGTGTACGCGCCACCCCTGATCGGTCGGCCCTGCCGTCGCCGTACCACCGACGAGGGCAGCTCGTTCACGCATTCCGACCAGACCCATCCCGCTGCCGACGACCGCGCTCGGCGACTCGGACGCCTGATTGTCGACGGTCAGTTCGATGCTCTTCGGGTGGAACGTCAGTGCGACATCGACGGGTGCGTGAGGTGCGTGCCGATGCGCGTTGGTCATCGCTTCCTGAACGGAACGAATCAGGAACTGCGAGCCCTCGACCGACGGTTCTCGCGGTGATCCGTGCACCTCGAACCTCGCCTGATCGCCGACGAGATCACGCAGCGTCGGCACCAGCGGCAGGGCGTCGTCGCGCAGTGCCTGTACCGCGCGACGTGCCTCCACGAGGCCTTCTCGCGACAGCGACTGCGCCCGTCTGATCGATTCGCGAGCGGACTCGATCCGATTGCCGTCGAGCAACGCGTCGGCGACCTCGAGCTGCATGGTCACCCCGGACAACGAATGCGCGAGAACATCGTGGATGTCGCGCGCGATCCGGGCCCGTTCGGCGAGCGCTCGTTCACGAATCTGTGCCTCCAGTGCCGCCACCCGGTTACGTCGCGAATAACCGAGAAGCGCCGGCATGCCGACGACCAATCCGGCAATGGGCGGCCAGGTGTCGATGCCGCAGGCGTCGGCGATCGCGAGCGACACCGCACACGCGACGCTCACCGATGCCGCGAGCGGTAACGACACCGACGGACGGAAGCGGTACCCGATACTGCCCGCGACGAAGAACGGGAACACCGAGGCGATGGAATCGGTCGCGAACGGAAGCAGGGCCGCGGAGGCGACGATTCCGACACCGATCAAGCCGTTGCCCACCCGTGCCGGCACCCATTTCTCCGGCGCCGTCCGCACCGACATGACGACGCTGTTGACGACGAGCAAGCACAGCACGAGAAGGCCCTCACCCTCCACCCCGAGTGGGCGGAGGGTGAGGAACGAGGCGACGACGATCACCGCCGCGAAGTACGGGGTCAGCACGGATTCAGTCTGTCACTCACGCCGCGCGGGCGGCTCCGTGCCGCCACACCGCGTGGTCACCGGTCTTGCGTGCCTGCCATGCAATGGCGTGCCCGGTACGCGTGGCGCGGTAGAGGACCACAAGCCCCTCGGCCAGGAAGCCGACGCCCAGCGACAGCATCAGCGCGTGTCCTGCGACGGTTGCCGCCGACGCGTCGATGGAGGCTTCGATCGGTGCCGCGACCAGACGTACGGCAACCGACGCGATCAGCAGGGCCACCGACGCGACCGTGTAGCGCATGAAGGCGAAGCCGTCGCGGGGTTCTATCTTGATGGTGAACCCGCGAAGCACTCCCATAGCCGCGGCGACGGCGACGCCGAACGCCACGAAGGCAACGGCCATCGGGGTGATGCCGACGGAGCCGATACTCGCGAGGCCGATGACCGCGATGACCCCGGGGAGCACCAATGTCCGGCGAACTTCGATCATCTGACCCGTCATGCGGCGGAACAGTAGGTAGAGAACCAGGGCTGCGATGAGGACGATCCAGGTGATGTTCATGTCCACAACGCTAGGAACGATCGAGTGCATTCGTATCGACCCACGGGTGGAGATCAGGTGGAGCTCGTCTCCGCCCCCTGACATTTGTCATGGCTCGGCCGTGACATCGTCACGCCAGCCGATGACGCACAGCACTACTGGTCGCGGCCGGATCGGACGAAAGTTGTTCTCATGAAACAACCAGACGAAGGAAACCTCTTCACCGACCTGATGGAGTTCGGCCCCGCGCCGACGATGGCGCGAGAGGTCGTCGTCATCGTCATCTCCCTTGCCCTCCTGGCCGCCGTCATCGCCCTCGTGGGCACCAGCACGCTCGTGTGGATCGTCGCCGCGGTCGCGGTCGTGTTCCTCGCGGCACGCTTCGCGTTCGGTCTTCGTGAGTGGGGCAAGCGATGAGCATCATCGACGTCGACGGCATGACCCGTCGTTACGGCACCGGCAAGACGGCGTTCGAGGCGGTCAGCGACCTGAATCTCTCGGTGCGGGAGGGCGAACTGTTCGGACTCCTCGGCACCAACGGCGCCGGTAAGACGTCCACTCTCGAAGTGATCCAAGGACTTTCGCGTCCGAGCGAAGGGACGGTGTCCATCATGGACATGGATCCGGTCCGCGACCGCCGCGACGTGCGCCCGAATCTGGGGATCATGCTTCAGAAGGGCGGACTTCCATCCGACCTGACCGCACTCGAGAGCCTGGAGATGTGGGCGGGCACGTGCAGCAGCCCGCTGCCGGCACGCGACGTCCTCGCCCGAGTGGATCTGGCGGACCGCGCGGACACCAGGGTCAAGTTCCTCTCCGGCGGCGAGCAGCGGCGATTGGACCTGGCGTGCGCGATCGTCGGGCAGCCGCGGGTGCTGTTCCTCGACGAACCGACGACGGGTCTCGATCCCGAGAGTCGCCGCAACACATGGACTTTGATCGAGGAACTCAAGCAGTCCGGTGTGACGATCATGCTGACCACCCACTACCTGGACGAAGCCGAGCAGTTGTGCGACAGGCTCGCGATCATGCACAAGGGCCGCGTCGTCCGTAGTGGAACCGTCGCCGACGTCATCTCCGGGCATCCCGCGAAGATCCACCTTGAACTGCCACCCGTGACGCTCCCCGAGCTACCCGGTGCGACGCTCGACGTCGAAGGCAGTCGCCTCGTCATCTCCACCCAGACCGTGCAGGACACGTTGACCGACCTGTTGCTGTGGGCACGACAGTCCGGAGTACGCCTCGAAGGACTCGACGCCCGCGCCGCGTCGCTGGAAACCGTGTTCCTCTCCATCGCAGACGAATTCGACGATCGTAAGGAAGTTGCAGCATGAGTACCCTGGCCACTCTCTCGCGCTCGGAGTTCACTCTCCTCGTTCGCAACCGAGTACTGCTGTTCAACGCCATGATCATGCCGCTGCTGTTCCCCGTGGTGGTCCTGATCATCGGGCGGAACAGCGACGCGGGGTTGACCGACACGATCGTGTCCTCCGCCCTCGAAGTCTTCTCCCTGTTCCTGCTCGTGTTCCTGGTGTACTACAACTTGCTCTCGGCGTACGCCACGAGACGGGACGAGCTGGTACTCAAGCGACTTCGCACCGGTGAAGCCACGGATAATCAGATCCTGCTCGGCCCGGCCGTACCGTCGTTCGCCCTGACGATTCTCCTGACCATCGTCATCGTCGCCGTCATCGCAGTCCTGGGAGGCGGACTCCCCGTCAACCCGATACTCCTCGTGATCGGATTCGGCGGCGGCGCAGCACTGTTCGCCGCGCTGGCCCTGATCACGTCGACGTTCACCCGCAACGCCGAGGCAGCACAGATCACCAGCCTGCCGATCATCCTCGTCGCCATGGCCGGAACGTCGTTCCTGCGGGGAATCGTTCCCGAGTCGGTGGACACGGTCATCGACCTGACTCCGATGGCGGCCGTCCTCGACGTCGTCAACCTGGGGTGGCTCGGAACCACCGATCCGGATTCGGCCGCACTCGCCTTCGCCGACACCTTCTCCCCCGCCCTGAAGCCGATTCTGGTCATCGCCGCGTGGATCGTCGGGTCGATCGTGATCGCCAAGACACACTTCCGCTGGGAACCGCGTGCCTAGAGTCCTCGGTCACGCTCTGGAAAGGTGGAGGACATGAACCTGCGGCGCTACCTCGATCCGCGAACGACATGGCGGGACACCACCGATGTCGACAAGGTGCGGCTCTACACCCGCCAGTCGTTCGTGAGCATCATCGTCCTTCTCGGAGTGGTCGCGCTCGCAGAATCGGTGACCGAACGACTGTGGGTGTCCGGAGTCGCTCTCGCCGTCACCGCGGGCGCGACCGTGATCACGGTGCACCGGATGCCGATCATCGGCGGAATGCGCACCGGCGAGATTCGGTGGCCCCTCGCCGTCACGGCGGTCGCTGCAGTGGTGGCGGGGATCGCCGGAACGGCCACGTTCAAGATGTGGGCACTGCTCATCGTGGCCATCCCGGTGACGGCCCTCATCCCGCTCCGGTGGTCGGCGGCCATCGGGGTGGCCGTCGGCGTCGCAACCGGCGTCTCCCCTTACGGCCCCCTCGCCGGCGTCATCGCATTCGTAGTCGTGGTGGGTATGGCAGCCACGGTCAAGCTGTCGATGTGGCTACTGGCCGTCGTCACCGAACTCGACGCGTCCCGGGAGGCGGCAGCCCTGCTGTCCGTCGCCGAGGAGCGACTTCGATTCTCCCGCGACCTGCACGACGTCGTCGGCCGCGCTCTGTCCGCCATCGCGGTCAAGAGCGAACTCGCCGCCACACTGTCCCGACGCGGCGACGAGCGCGCCGCCGAGCAGATGGAGGAAGTCCGAGACCTGGCTCAGCACTCCATGACCGAGGCCAGACAACTCGTCCGCGGATACCGCTCGATCGACCTCGCCGCCGAACTGAACGGAGCATGCTCGCTCCTGCGGGCCGCAGGCATCGAGACGACCGTCACCGGCAGCCCCGACGACGTCTCACCCCGCTTCAGCGAAGCTGCCGCCTGGATCGTGCGCGAAGGTGCCACCAACATCCTCCGCCACTCCGACGCCACCCACAGCAGCTTCGACGTCACCGAGAACTCCGTCCGCATCACCAACAACGTCCCCCACCGGCAACGGACAACCGACGGCACCGGACTCGCAGGACTCCGGGAACGACTCGCCGCCGTCGGCGGAACCGTCGACACCACCCTCACCGAGGACGACTTCACCCTGACCGCGACCTTCGCCTCGACATCGACATCGGCATCGGCATCGGCATCGACAAGCGCCTCCACCTCCGCCCACCCCACTCC